>CALIIP010000068.1 GCA_938018045.1 uncultured Flavobacteriaceae bacterium | reverse complement strand
CTTATCAAAACAAGCTCTCTTTTTTGACTCTTTTACCTTCTCGCAACCTGGAAAAATTGGAACTTCTTGAATGCTTGTATAAGGAACATCTTCTGGAAATACTTCAATTGTTGGTTCAACATAAACCAATTTAGTTTCTACGGAATTATTTTCTTTAGGATCTTTTACTTCAAACGGTAGCGCATCTTTTTCTTTTGCATCAGTCTTATCAATTTTAAACTCAGGTGATGATTTTTTTTTAGCAATTTGCTTGCTCTTTTTTACAATTTTCTCTTCAATTTGAAAATCATCAATAGTTGTAAACTCATAAGGTTTTTCAGTTTCTACTTTAGGTTTTTTATAAGCAGTTGCTCTTTGCTCTGTTTTCAACTCAAACGCAAGATAGGTTGTGAGCAATGTTAATACGAGTCCTAATTGTAAGAACAATACAGAACTTTTTTGTAACTTGTTGGTGTACTTTTTTGTGTCCATAATATTTAGAGTTAAGATGTTAAAATTATGTTAACTACAAGAAACGTACCAAAAAGAAAGAGTCCGCTTACGCGGACTCTTTTATAATTTTATAATATATACTTAATATATTTATTCTACATTAAAAGAAATAGGTAACATATATGTAACATTTACTGGACGTCCTCTTTGTTTTCCTGGCTCCATCTGTGGCAATAGGTTTACAACTCTTTTTGCTTCTTTTTCTAATTTTTTATGAGGTGCTCTTGCTCCCATAATTTGAATTCCGCCTGTTTTAGTAATTTTAAATTGAACGTATATTTTTTGTTTACCGCTCAATCCTAAATCTCCTGCTAATTCTGCATTAAATTTTCTTTGAACATGCTTTTGCATTTTTTTATTCAAACAATCTTTCTTTTGTTGTTTTGTTCCTGTACACCCTGGATATACAGGTACATCTTCAATAACGGCAAATGCTACATCTTCAGCAAAAACTTCTTCTTCTTCAACTTCTACAATTTCTTTTACTACTATTTTTTCTTTTTCATCAGTTTCAGTAGATTCTATAATTGTCTCTTCAACTTCTTCTTCATCTTCAACAATTTCTATAACTTCTGGTGCTGCTGGTGGTGGTGGTGGCACTTTAATTTGTTCCATCACAATCTCTATAGTCTCTTCTTCTTGTTCATGGTCTGAAGTTACAACAGCAAGCCCATTAATATCTTTATCGAATGTTTTATGCTCAATTCCAAGATAAACTGTCAATAAAGTTAATACTAGACCTAATTGCCAAAACAATCTTGTATGGTTTTCTAAGTTTGCGTTTGGATTCTTTTTAATTTCCATGTGTGAAAAATTTTATTTTATAGATTGCTAATTTAATAATTTTAAAATAACTTTTGCAACTAATTTTTGTTAAATCGTTTTATAAATACGAAACAAACTATTAAAAGTGACAATAGCAAGTATTATTCCAAGTGTATTTGCTAAAATATCTAAATAATCTCCTTGTCTATAAATGGTTAAACTACTTTGCAATACTTCAATAAGTATACCAAATAAAAATAACACCAATCCAACTTGGACTTTTATTTTAAATTTTGAATGTGATTTTTTAACTGCAAATAACCAACTAAGGGTGAGAACTGAGTAAGCAAATATATGTAAAAACTTATCTGAAACAGTAATTTCAACATTTAAATCAGCAATAGAAACTAAACTTGAATAAGTGATAAAACAAGTTAAAATAATGGAAATAGCATAAGCGTTATGCTCCAATAAGTTCTTTATACGCTTCAGCATTTAATAAATTTTCAATTTCTGAAACTTCTGAAAGTTTGATTTTTATCATCCATCCTTTTCCGTAAGGGTCTGTATTCACAAGTTCTGGATCCTCCTCTAATTCTTCATTAAATTCAACAACTTCACCAGATAAAGGCATAAATAAATCTGAAACTGTTTTTACCGCTTCAACAGTACCAAAAACCTCATCTTTATCAAGTGTATCATCTAGCGTATCAACATCTACATATACGATGTCTCCTAATTCTCCTTGTGCAAAATGTGTAATTCCTACGGTTGCTATATCATCTTCAATACTGATCCATTCGTGATCTTTTGTGTATTTTAATTCTACTGGTATGCTCATTTTTTTGTTTTAATAAATTATCTCCAAATTTAATAAAAAAGATGGATGTTTAAAATAAAGATATCCTTTTTAATTTCCGATATTATATCTAATCAATAATCCTGTGCTAAACGAACTTCTTGGGAATGATGTCGAAATAGCATATCTAGATGAATTTTGATCATAATAGAAAGAGGCTGTTAGGTTACGACTTAATGCATAATCTGCTAAAAATCTTAATGAAAATAAACGTTGACCTCCAGTAATTTGCTCGTTATCTTCGTCTACATCGCGAATTAATGTTTCATTATCTCTCAAAGTAATGTCTGCTTTTAAATTTAAATCTCCTTTTAACGTTTGCTTTTTACCGTCAAATCTATATCTTATTTTTAAATCTTTTATACGATATCCAAGTCCGACGATATATTCTTTTCCTCTTATTTCAGTTAAAGTATTATTATTGAAATTTAAGTTTAATGCTCTGTCTTTTCTAATTTCTGCTTTTAAAGACATTGAATTTTTCATCTTCAAATCTACTTTTACCAACGGTGAAAATTCTTCAATAACATTGACTCCTGAAAACAATTTTTCATTAAAATAATTCCCTGAAACATCTGTAAGCGTTGGTTGAGTTTCATCATATAATAAATTATTTGTAAAATTATTTATAGAATACGAAGAACGATAACCATGAGTTACTGTGAAACTCTGGAATGTTTTCTTAAACCATTTGTTACGCATCAATCCTTTATAAGTCAATGTCCAATTTGGTAATGGAATATTTCTAAAAGCGCTTGTTTTTACTGAACTCGCACTTTTCCCTGAATACGCAGCGACAAATGCAGGCAACATAACCTGTTGACTGTTAGGCCCAAAACCGCTAACTGGCTGACCAGTATCATCTGCTAATCTTTGTGCAATGATTGCTCTGTTTGCTCTAAACTCTTGAAAAGTCTCATCTGCATTTTCACCAAAGGCAGTTTTTATCATATTGAAACTCATACTAAAGTTTCCTATTTCAGATATTGGATTGTCTTCAATAAGAGTTACAAAAGCATTTGATGTAGATTGATAATCATTTACAACATCTAATTGTTGAGCCGTATTTTTAGTGTATATTTTATTTGCTTGCAATTCTATATTTAAGTCTCGAATCGGAGTAATATCAACTGACACATCAACTTTATCAAAATGTGTTTGAGCAAAGGTCCTACTATAATAGGGATCACTTTCTATCGCTCCAGAAACTGAATTCAATTTATTTTTATCTCTTGTAACCAACCAGCCATTTTCAAGAGCTCTATTCCTTATGTCTATCTGACTTCCGAAAACAAAACCAAATGATGGTGCTAAACCTCCACTATAATTATCTCTTCCCAAAAAGCCTACTTCTGGAGCATATCCTGGTAAAAAGATACCGTTATTATCTACATAAGATATTCTTGCTCTTTTAATCATCATCAATGCATCAACAAGTCCTTTTCCAAGCTTGCTTCCTTTCAAACTTTTTGAAGGCTCTCTAGCAACTGTTGTAGGCTTAATAACTTTACCGTCTGCATCTCTTTTAGGAACAACTTTTTTCTTTTTTCCTTTTTTTCTTCTCTTCGTAGCAACTTTTGTTAAACCTATACTTTTATATAATTTCTTAAAATTAAAATCTACTGATAAGTTGTGAGTATTGGCATTTTGTATAGCATTACCAACCAAACCAACATAAGATTGAGATGCAGCTTGCCAATCAAAATCAGCTGTATACGCATAATCTGCTTTTATAAAATCTAAATATGGCAATTTATCAATTGGTATTTGATACGTACCATTTAACGTTTGATGGTAATGGTCTGGACGACCAATTGTAAAGAAATTATCAAACAATGTGATATCATCACTTGCTGCATAATCATCATACACATGACTATTTAAAGCTCGGAAATTAAACTGTAATGATTTTGTAAGATTGTAACCAATATTATAATCCCAATCAAACATAAAATTACGTTGTTTTAAAGTTGGTAAAGCTGGTAAACCTTCTACTAAACTACGTGATTTTTGTTCGTTATAACTTCTTATTACATTTGAATTTACCGATATTGTTGAAGGCAATAAATTGATATTAAAGTCTTTGATAAATTTTAAATATTTCTTTTTTGTCAAAAACCCCCAATTTTTAAATGGCTCAATACTTTTTGGCTGGAAAGTATAATTATAATTTGCTGATGCTCTAACGTTTTGATCGAGATACTTTTGAACATTATAATCTTTATGCTGAGTTTCATTATAAGCATATGAAACCGATAAATTTTCTACATCATAAAAACGTTTTTTCTTTTCAGTATTTATACGGTCTTTACGAACGTTTATTAAACTTATACTTTTACGTTTTGTATAATCTTGACTTTCTTTTCTGTTCGGACTATTATCTAAATTTGTATCTTCAAACAATACATCCTGATATTGTTCATCATACTTTGGATCATGTGTCTCTTCAGAAATACTATAATTTAGCGGTAATTTTATTCCCCAATCTTGTGGCAATAATTTCCCAACATTTACATTGGTTACTACATCATATAATTTTGTGTCTTCTAAGTTTCTTTCATTTACACGCTGCTCTATTCCACCAAAACCTATAGTTTCCATTCTTCCTGTAACAGAAACATCAGCAAAATCAGCAAAATTTGCATCTGCACTTACTACAGCTGCCCAACCTCCTTGATTATCAAACTCTGATGTACGCAACTCATTGAACCATAATTCTGCACTACGTATTCCATCAGAATTGTTTTTTACTCCAAGCATCATCGTACGAATATTTCCTAAATTCGGACTTCCTTTTACTCTTATTTCATACCCTTCTAAACCTTCTATTGGTGAAGGAATTCCATATGCTGGATATATTTCGTTTGCAAGAACAGGAACTGCTTCCTCGAATCGCAATAATTTCAGCTTACCTAGATGTTCTAAAATAACATTCATGTTATTTGCCCAAATATCATCAGCAGATGTAGAACCATCAGCAGTTACTTTAAGTGGAAATTCTATCTGATAAAAGTTGTCATTTAAATCACTACCAAGTCTAATAATTGCTTGTAGATCATCATCATTTAATGTTGTTTTATCTAATTCTTCAAGATGTACAAATAATTTTAATTTTTTATACATTCTTAAATCGATACTCACATTCTTATAAACTGCTCGTGTTTCTTTTGAAGCGAGTTGAGATACTTTTACAGAAAGTGATTGTTCGTTTTGAAACTGAACTCGTGTATTTCCTTGTAAGCGTTCTCTTTGAATTCCTGGAGGGATAACATATGGTATTGGAGAACGTGATCCGTTCTCTTCTACACTCACAACTCCAACCTGAAAATTTTCTAACTCTGTTGCATTTAAATCTGTTGGATTTGCATTGTTTGTTTCATCTATTTCTTTTACATAACGTCTCCAATCTCCACGGATTAATTGCAATTCACCAAAACGCAAAACAACTGGCATTTTAAAACCTGTCATAAACATACGCATAAAACGAATCGAATTAAAACCACTCATATTCCCAATATTATCAGTAGGTGAGTTAATTGGAATTCTAAACTGCATCCATCTGAAATCTTTCTGAGTTCCATCATCCAAATTAACCGACACTATTTTTTGGTCAACAATATTGTTTTGACCTACTACCAAATCACTAGCATTCATAGAGACTTTGTATTGGTAATAACTCTCAACTGTACTCATTGTTTGATCCTTATTGATGTCTTCTACATCTGGATATGTAGTTGCAGATGTTGGAAATGATTCACCAGACAAATTAGATGTTGGCGAGTTTCCTTGTGTATTATTGTATGCTTTATATCTTGATAAAATAGAAGCATTATCTGCATCATATTGGCTTCCTCTAAAATATCTATAGTTATCTGCTGCAGGATCTTCTTCTGCTGAAAATGCTGAATAAATTGTATTTTCTTCAGTGTCATTTAATCCGTCTAAACCTATATCTTGATTTAATCTTGAATCGTCTTCAATATCAAACGTGTATAAAAGTGATTGTCCTGTAGGTACTTTTCCCCAAATTGAAGGGTCTGTATTATTATTGCCTCCTGTTTCTGGCAAACCGTTTTCGTACATTTTACGACCATCTTTCAAAACATCTTCTGAAATGTTTCCAAGATTGAAATACAAATCTCCAACTTGATTTGTAGGGTTTTGAGGATCAACTCCTGCTGGCAAACCTTCTGCTTGTGAAATTGAGTAATTTGGATAAGGGTCTAACATCCAAAATTGAATGTATTCTATGTTTGCTTGTTCGAAATTGGTAACCGTTAAAGGTCGTGTAATTCCTCCCCAATTTTCTTCAGGAGTATCAGCAAAGTCTGGATCATTATTATAACTCCCTCTTTCTGATGGATAATATGCTAAATCCAATGAACGTAATACAGAAGATTGTGTGATATCTATATCTGTTTCTGGAAACAATTCATTAAATCGAATACGTCTAACCTCTGCTCTAGACAATTCAACATCATCTATATTTCCTGG
>CALIIP010000067.1 GCA_938018045.1 uncultured Flavobacteriaceae bacterium | reverse complement strand
ATCTTTTATCATTAGTTCGTGAGCTTTGTCTAAATCTTGATTCGATTTAGGACCTTCCAGATAGTAAGAAAGAGTAGTCATTTCATCAACTAATTCGATCATTTGACCATCCTCGATTAAGTCTTGCATGGTTAGAATCATGCTTTTATCAAAATCTTCAGGAACCATTCCGTTATCAAATTGGTTGGCCATCCAAATTACATACTCAGCAACAGTTTTTTGACCATCAGCATCGAGAAAAATCCTTTGAGGCCATACACCCATTGTAATTACTCTTGGCGATTTATTGTCAATTACATGAATCTCTTTTTTATTAATCCAATCCCATCGTAATGTCCTTAAAAAATATTTATTTCTATTTGAATAGCTTTCTAAATAGTCAAAGATTGGCAGCTCTTTACTCTTCTTTTTAAAAAATCCGAACATATTTTTGGTGTATAAATGAATCCTTTATTTGAACTTATTTTTACTATTTTCTGAGATTGCTTTTCTAACTATTTCCGCTTTCTCATCGGTAATATTTTCGAAATATCCGGAGTTTTTTTTGAGTGAGTTTGTTTGTAAAACATTACAATCATGCTGTGTCAAATAACCATTGTCTCTCAAATTTCCTAAAAGCGCACTATATTTATCAGAAGTGAAATTTTTGTCAAGCATATAAATTGTAATTTATCCTATTAATCATTGTCTAATTCAAAAAGATCATAAATGATTGAGTATAAGGGTTCGAAATGTTTAAAAGACTGTTTATTTAATTTTATAGCTTCTTTCCAGATTTTACTCTTTGCTGTCTTTTTCACCTTTAAGTAATCACCCCCAGGAAATTTTTTAGATAAAGCCAAATTGTTTTGATTTAAAAAATGTTGCGGTAACAAATTTTCAACCTCTACATAACTGATGAAATTATCCCATTCTAAACTTGCCAAGTGATTCAATTCGTCTGGTATTGGCAGTAAAAGCGCATAGAAGCAATTGTGATCTCTTCTTTTTTTATGAAATCCTTTATTTTTAGATCCGAGGGAATCATCTTCCCAAAACGTATCTTTTTTTAGTGAATAGTAATTTTCTCTTCCCTCTTTATCAAAATCATAAAGCCCAATCACTTTTTTATCTTCATAACCATCATGATTTGGAACTCTAAGTCGTCCTGAAACTCCCCCCGCACCTTCGCTTCTCCTAATTGTAAAAGGTGCATTTTCTTGAAAACAAGTTTCATATGAATTGATGTCAAATTTAAGATCGTTTAATTTTAGAAATGCAATCTTGTAAATTTGATCATATTTATCTTCTACATAAAGAATTGGCTTACGATATTCTTCAATTTCAAATTCAAGCGTTTCTTTATCCAAAATTGCACTCTTAATCCGAGCCGTAAGTTGATTATTTATTTTTTCTTGCTTGGACCTTTCAAGACCTGATTTTTCTAATATTGATCTTTGGTTTATAAGTTGATTTTGAAGACTTTCTAATAGGTATTGATCATTCTCCAAAAACCCAATATCTTGAAATATCTTATTAAGAACGTTAATATGTTCTTGAGTTCTTTCATTCTCTTTAACACCGTCCCAAAAAGAGTTTTGAATGTTCAGTTTATTAAACCCTTTATTTTTTTTGAAGGTTTCAACTAAAGAGCCCTTACCAATCGTTTTGTATACCCTATGTAGAGAAACTTTATCCTCATTTCCATTTATAAGAGATAAGAATTCTTTAGTATGACTCGTAATGAAAATTTGTTTATCCAATGAATAGACCTCTAAAAAGTCGTTAGCTAATATTTCTGCATTTCTATATTCATAGGAATTTTCAGGTTCTTCAAAGCCCCATATTATATGCTTTTTACCCTTCGATATTTCATTTAAAATTGCAGGAATAAAACGAGCTTGCATTCCGTCACCTCTCGAGTACAAGGAAATTCCATTCTCGGTAGATACATTTATAGTGGTGAAAAAGTCTATTAAAGATTCAGGGACCGTAAACTGAGCATCTATACCAGTTTTCTCTTTAAATTCTTTAAATAAATCTCCTGTTGTCCCAGTTATTTTTTCATTTATTTCATTAGAAGTTTCTTTAAATGAGCTATCCCTATCAAACAGAGAATTTTGTAGCTTTTTAAAAAGATATTGTAAAAACTTTCGATCCTTTACTGCTGGCACATATTCATAACTAATAGAATTTAAAAATTGCGTTAACTGACCCTGCAAAGCAGCTGCTTGGTATGTAGTCGGCTCTTTTTTATTTTTTTGCTTATAAGCAGTTTGGATATTGCTAGTCTGTTTGTTAAACCCATTTTTATTCCAAGTTTTCTCAACCCAAAACTTCTCTGGTGTGGTAGATTTATTTGACGGAATATTTCGGTTAAAAAAAACTTTTACTTTTACAAATAGATCTCGTTGTGATGTATAAGGGTCTTCTTCTGTTCTGTTACTTTTCCTTGTTTGCAATTTAGAATGACTACGAGCTCTTTGTAAGAATGATAAATCCTTTCGAAGGTCAAATTCTTCTCCAATATTAATTTCATCATTAAAGAATAAGTTAAGAGCTTTTAATACATTACTCTTGCCAACATCATTCGATCCAGAAAAAATATTCAAATCTTTTAAATCAATTATTTTCACATTCTTTTCGCCAAATGACCGAAAATATTTAATCTCAATTTTCTCTATAAGTCTCATTAGTTTTTTTCAATATTTCTAAGCTCTGATCAATAAAAAGCATGGTTGAAATTAATTCCAACACCCTACTTAATCATTTCATATCTATTTTAAACTCTAGTTATAAGTATTGCCAAATACTGTTTTAACTTCAATTTTTATATGGCCTCAACTTTCCATCAAGCCCACGATATCTCAAGTATTTGTAATAGGTAGCCCTAGAAATTTCAAGCTGCTCACAAATTTGTTTTACTGTAAGTTTCCCCTCATTAAAATACTCCTCACAAAGTACAGCTTTTTGTTGATTTTTCTTACTGATTCCTTTTGGCGCACCTAATATTTTACCTCTTAACCTTGCAGAGGCTAAGCCAGCCTTAGTTCGTTCAATAATAATATCTCTTTCCAATTGTGCAAGGGCAGCAAACATGTTCACAATAAACTTTGAATGTGAACTGGTGTCCGTTGTATCTAAAAAGGGCTCGGTAATACTTTTGAATTGCACCCCTTTTTCATTCAAATCGTTGATGAAGTTGGTGAAGTGAATTAGGCTTCGTGCAAGGCGATCAAGCTTCCAAACAACTATGGTATCTCCTTCTCTTACATAGTTCAAAAGTTTGCTCAAACTCTTTCGTTCTTCTTTGGTACTTGAAACCTTATCGGTATAAATATTTTTTTCATCAATACCCTCTTTCAAAAAAGCATCAATCTGTAAATCTAAATTCTGATCTGATGTACTTACTCTTGCATAACCGAATACCATAACCCTAAAGTTCAATTAAAGGAAAAAAGATAGACTAATTAATTAGTACGTTAAATTAAACTTATAAACAGGGAGGTACTGCTATTGTTGAAAAGTTCAAATAAACGGTCGTTTAAATATACTCTTTACATTATGCCATTTGGTCATGATTTGAAAACTGTAAATAAACTCAATGAAACATGCTTCAAAAAATAAAACTCTTTACAAAATCCGCTTTTTGTAAAGAGTTCAAAGTACACAAAACGTCAATTAAGTTTATTCAAGAAAAAAACACCTACAAATTTTTGAATCTGTAAATCTCACATCAAATTAAAATTGAATAATTATTTTAAATTGTAGCATGACAACAGATCAAATCGATTGGCTTGTGCCAACCACGCTATATGTATTCATTACCGATAAGTTTGTGAAATTTGGTATTACTTCAAATTGGAAAAGAAGATTTCAATTATATGACAAAGAACTTATAGGAGGATATACCATTATCAAAAAAATAAGTTTTGATACCCGCTGGGAAGCTGAATTAATAGAACAAATTGTAAAATGGAGATTGCGAAAATGGGCGGTTCATGGAACCCATGAATGGATAGATTTTCCACTTCAAAATGTTTTAGATTGTATCTCTAACAGTATAAATGAGATAGAACCTGAGTTTAAAAAGCATAAACACATACACAAAAGAGGCAAAGACAGGTCTGCTTTTTATAAACATATAGCCGCTATATACTTTGATAACGACCAATAACAAATCAAAATAGTGACGTTTATTATCTTTTTTTTGTTACCAAACTGTTACTGTTAAAATAACAAAGCCCTGTTAATCAAATGATTAACAGGGCTTATAAGTACTCGAGGCGGGAATCGAACCCGCACTCCGAAGAACTGGATTTTGAATCCAGCGCGTCTACCAGTTCCGCCACTCGAGCATTACCAAAATTCGGTGTGCAAAGCTAAAAAATTATTTCAATC
>CALIIP010000066.1 GCA_938018045.1 uncultured Flavobacteriaceae bacterium | reverse complement strand
TTATGA
This sequence comes from uncultured Flavobacteriaceae bacterium, assembly GCA_938018045.1. Taxonomy (GTDB): domain Bacteria; phylum Bacteroidota; class Bacteroidia; order Flavobacteriales; family Flavobacteriaceae; genus Urechidicola. The sequence goes on along the minus strand of CALIIP010000066.1, from coordinate 4,304 downwards.
AAAAGTAAATGTTTGTAAACGTATATTATCCGTTTAGATTATGGCTATCCTTACTAAAGCTAGGAAAACAAAGATTATTTATATATTACCAGTAAAATAGAAATAAGAGTACCTAGGTACTCTTAGCCAATTGTTGTCATTAATGGTGAAAAAACATTTTAAAAAGCATCATGGTTAATTAGAACTTAATAGTATCATGTAATGATTAATATATTTAAACGTAAAAAATTGAATGAAAAAAGTAGTTTAGACCAACTTGCTCATGAAATCTTCAAAAGGATTAATAGACGCGACTTTGTTTACATTATAAAAGCTACCTCGAATTCGTATACAAGTGGCCTGTACGAAATCAAAGACGAGTTGATTGATTACTCAAATGAAACCGTAGAGATTTTCAAAACATTTTCCAATCTAATTCAAGAAAGATTAAAGGGTATTGGTCTCTTTTTGATATATCATGACGAACAAAACAAACTAAGGACAAAATCAATTAAATATTATAATCCTGAACTCTTTGATAAAGATTTATTTGAATTGACCATTTTTCAAGAATTTGGATTTAAGCCTAGTGAAATTGAAAGGCAAGGGATTTTGGAGCAATCCTTAAAAAAAGAAAGTGTTAAGGAAACTCTAGTTTATGCCTGTTATGAAAACAATACTGACAAGATTTTACGTTTAACTAAAAATGCCAAGAAAACTCAGCTAGATAGAAAACTTGAATATACAGGTACACCATTAGGTTTGTGTGTTGAAAATAAAAATGTTGCATCTTTTAAAGCAATCGCAAAAGCTGGAGCTACTCTTTCAAAAAAATCTTTAGCTTTTACTCCCTTACAATTAGCATTTAAACATTCGAGTGAGATTGTTGAGTATATCCATTTAAATCACAAAGAAGTTTTTGAAAAAGAAGTAAGTAAACAAGGATTTTATATTGTAGCCGATTCAACAGAAATTAAAATGATAAATTTAGTATATGATTTTGGTGCTGACTTAAATAAGTATGATAAGGCATTTCCTCATTTGCATAATTTTGTGGATAGGAATAATATTACTGGAATTGAGTTCTGTCTACAAAAAGGTGTTGATATAAATATGAAGGATAGTCAAGGTAGAACAGCATTAGACAAAGCTATAATGCGTGGTCATAAAGAGTCAATTGAATATTTACAAAAAAAGGGAGCTGTGGAGTCAATAAAATAAAAGTCCTTTAAATGCTGCACTCAAACAGAATTTAAAATAAGAACGCAAGCGGAACGCAAAACCACTAATGACAACAAAACCTATAAACAATACGGGTTTCGGGCTTAAATGAAAGGTTTGCGTATTTTTATGATGTCCGCAAAATCTTTGGGATTTTGCTTTAAACAATAAAAAGAAAAAACAAAACCAAAAGATTTCGCTATGTGCGTGGCGGAAAGCAAACGCTAGTTTGCCCCCGTACTGTTCATAGCTAAACCGTTGTGCCTCATATTGAAAAACCTTTCGTACTAAAACAAACAATGAGAATAAAAATATTATACTTGATTATTGCTGTTGGATTATTCACAGGATGTATAAATATGAATGACCCAAAAGAACAAGCTCAATATGTTAGTTGCTATAATTCCTTTGACTCTGATTTAGTAAATCTAATACCAAATAAAATTCCGAATAATTATGTGAGTTTAGGATATGCTTCTCTTGATTACCTTGATGAAATAGATGATTATGCAGGAATGCATATAACCACGAAAATTTCGGATTTAAAAGAATACGACAAATTAAAAAATCTGTATTCAGAAAAATCAAAAGCAGTAAAAAACTCATCGGATAGCTGTGTTATTGTTATAGGAACATATGGCAAATTCGAGAATAGTGTTCAAGGGAATTTTAATTGTGAAAATCCAATTCCAGTACCACAATATGGAATTTGTGAGGCTAATGATTCAACTCACTTATGGGAACGAGAGAAAGACTTAGAGATAATTATTGTCGATTATGAATACTCGGACTTATTAAAACGAACTGACACAAAAATAAGAAAGGATATCCCAACTGAATTATCAACTGGATATTCAAAAGGAGTTACATTTAATAAAAACAATATGACGATTCAGAAATGGGTTGTAGTATGGTAAAAAAATAAAAATGAACATAAAAAAGGTACTATTAAAATACGTTATTTTATTACTTATTTACATTGTGATTGTTCGATTTCTTCAACCATATGGTTTAAAAATATATTATTCGACAATTGAAAATCCAATTGACAACCCAAATACAATTCAAACTATTCAGTCTATTATGACTCTAATTACGTTCATAATTAATCTGATTTTTGTGGTTTTTATGGCTATCGATTCGAAATCAAAAAAACTACTTGATTGGATGATAATTCTGATAACTTTTTTCAGCCCAGAAAGTGGAATTACTATTTTTATTGTATGGCAGATTTATAAAGATATCGTGCTAAAATACGAGGCACAACAATGTATATGAAAAATAGCGCAAGTCATTGCTAACACTAAGGTTTGGGCATTTTTGGAAAGTCGCCAAATTTTTAAATTTGACGATTTCCAATAAAAAAGATAAATAGTAAAATTTAAAAATTCGGCTTGTGTTTCAACCGAAAAGTAACCGCATATTTTCTGTGCTACTTTTCATATACGGAGCCGTTGCCAAACATTTTGAAAATTATTTAAAATTTAAATTTGAGTCCTAAAATTAACTCCTTTGAGAATGCAGCGATTTAAGACATTACTAACGTATTTAAATCTAAGTTTTAATTGATATTACCCCGTAAATATGCTAGTTAAACTGTTGAGTATATTGAAGAAATAATTTATGAATAAAAGAAATTTAAAAATTATTAAACTTTATATAGTCAGTATTGTCTGTATCATTTGTTATTTCTTATTAGAGAATTTTAATTTCATATTTGTGCTCGTTGAAAAATCGACTCCAATTATCTATGACGAATTTGTGACACTTATAGTCGCAGGATCATTTCAATATGGATTATTAGTAATTGGAATATGTATTTTTATAGTGTTAAGCTTTCTATTAATCAGAGAAAAAATCTCAAAAGCCAAAAACAATTAAAAAAGGAATATAGTATTACAATTGCTTTCGGACTTGAAAATCGATTCACAAAAGTTACGCAGACGGAATTTACTCAAACACAATCGCTGCGTTGATGGACTTGCTGTTATTGCAAAAAAACAGAACGCTATGTTTACGTAATGACAATGTACCATCAGAACGCAAAAAAAACGTTTGGCAACAATACCTAAATTTAATGCGGTGGCTGGGTGCTTAATCCTAAGTTTTGCGTAATTTTATATGGTCGCCAAATCTGTTTGATTTGACATTTTAAAAACAAAAAAATAAACGCAAACAAAAAGCTTTGTCTTAGTGCCAAGACGGAATCTTTAAAGATTCCTTGCACCGCACTAATTTTAGCTCAGGCGTTACCAACAAGCTGCAAAAACATATAGCCGAGAATGGCATTTAGAGATGTAAAAAAGGAATTAAACGGAATGGACAAAACTGAAATCGTTAAACTGATTTCGGAGATGTACAAAAAAATACCAGCCGCAAAAACCTATTTGGACGTTTTTGCGACTGGAGAAATCAAACAACTTATAGAGAAATATAAAAAGGAAATCGAAAGATATGTTTATCCAAGTGGACGGAATATGCAGTTGCGTGAAACCGAGGCTCGAAAAATAATACGTACTGTTCAAAAAATGAAAATAACTGAACTTAATGTGGAATTGGAACTACATTATGTAGTCTGTTGCTTGGAGGTTATTGAAGATTTTGGATATTGGGACAACGGTTATTATGTAGCATTGGAGAAAATGTTTTACAATGCTACAAGTGGAATTCACGAGTTGGGTATGGAGGAAAAATATGAAAAGCGCATAATCGGAATTATGCATAAGGCAAGCGAATATGGAATAGAGCTTTCATACTAGTGCGTAAAAAGCCAGTTGGTAACAAAACCTAAACGTAATGCGGACTTTAGGGCATAATCGAAAGGTCTGTGTATATTTATAAAGTCGCTAAATCTTATGGATTTAGCTTTGGAACAAAAAAAGAAAAAGCAAAACAATAAGCTTAAGCTTAGTGCTAAGACGGAAACGAAAAATTTCCTTACCTCCGCACTACGCTTAGCTCAACCGTTACAGCACATATGCAAAGAAAACTAACAATTTTATCAATATTAATAATCTCTATGGGGTTTTTTAGTTTTATAAAAAATGAAAAAAATGCAGAAAACTCATCTAATTCGGCAATTCTTGGAATGGTGTTGCTAAAAG
>CALIIP010000065.1 GCA_938018045.1 uncultured Flavobacteriaceae bacterium | reverse complement strand
CCAAGCAATTGTCGCAGATAAAAAGCCAGCGATTTCAATGTCTTCTTTTATAGAAAATTGATGCGGAATTTGAATAGGATCTGACTCAATAAATTTTGGATTGTTGTATTGCTCAACTTTAGTGTCTAAAAATTCTTTGAGTTCGTTTTTATTCATTTGTATTATACGTTTGTCAGGACGAGCAGAGTCGAGACCTCTAATTATTTAAAAAAAAGTTCTCGACTCCGCTCGAACTGACAATTTTAAAAAAATCGACAACTATTTACGCCGCAGGATTTGGAAATAACTCATGAATCGCATTGATTTCAGCAATTATCTCGTCAGACAATTCAAGATCTATACTTCCTATATTTTCTTTTAGTTGCGTCAGGTTCGTTGCTCCAATAATATTACTCGTCACAAATGGCAATTGATTTATAAAAGCCAAAGACATTTGAGTCATTGAAATTCCGTGTTTGTCGGCTAGTTTCTGATATTCTATCACTGCTTGTTCTGCTCCTGGAGTTCTATAACGTGCAATAAAGTTTGGGAAAACTGTTCCTCTAGCGCCTTCTGGTAAATTCCCGTTCATATATTTTCCTGACAATACACCTTGTGCTAATGGAGAATAAACCAACAAGCCTATATTTTCTCTCATAGAAACTTCAGACATCCCGTATTCATATGCGCGATGAATTATTGAATACGAATTTTGAATCGTAGACATTCTTGGCAAATTATGCTGTTTAGAAGTTTCTAAATACTTCATCGTTCCCCAAGGAGTTTCATTTGACAATCCTACGTGTTTTATTTTTCCTTCTTTGATAAACTCTTGTAACGTTTCTAAAATCTCTAAATGATTTTCTGCTTCTTTGGTAGACGTTTTATAAGGATAATCTCTCACGCCAAAACAGTTGACACCTCTAGATGGCCAATGCAATTGATACAAGTCAATATAATCGGTTTGCAAGCGTTTTAAACTTCCTTCAATGGCTTCTGTCAATGCTCTTTTGCTAAAGCCATCTTTACGAATATGTGCTGTGTAAGGTCCAGCTCCTGCAATTTTACTTGCCAACACAACTTTGTCTCTGTTTCCAGTTTTTTTGAACCAATTTCCTATGATTTTTTCTGTAGAACCATAGGTTTCTGCAGTTGCAGGAACTGCATATAATTCTGCTGTATCAAAAAAGTTTACACCTTTTTCTAAAGCATAATCCATTTGTTGATGACCTTCAGATTCGTTGTTCTGATTTCCCCAAGTCATCGTTCCTAAACATATTTTAGAAACTTTTACATCTGTATTTGGTAATGTTGTGTATATCATTGTTGTTGTTTTATTTGTGGATTTGTTTAATCGTGTAATTGTTTAGATTATTCGTTTTACTCAGAATGACACCCGTTATTATTACTAATTGTCAAGTCGACAGTTACACATTTAAACGATTAAACTTTTATTTTAAAATCGCTTCAATTCCTGGTAATGTCTTTCCTTCTAGCATTTCTAACATTGCTCCTCCTCCTGTAGAGACGTAACTTACTTTATCTGCAAATCCGAATTGTTTAACTGCAGCAACAGAATCTCCTCCTCCTACTAATGAAAACGCTCCGTTTTTTGTTGCATTGTCTATTGAATGTCCTAAAGCGATAGTTCCTTTTGCAAATGATTCCATTTCAAAAACTCCTAAAGGTCCGTTCCATAAAATAGTCTTGCATTTATTTACAACTTCATCAAAAATTGCAACAGATTTTGGTCCAGCATCTAAGCCTTGCCATCCATCAGGAATTTGAGTAACATCTATAATTTTTGTGTTTGCTGTATTCGAAAAATCATCAGCAGCAATTACATCAACAGGAATATGAACCTCCACATTTTTAGCCTTTGCTTGTTTTAATATTTCTAAAGCCAATTCCATTTTATCATCTTCGCAAATAGAATCTCCAACACTTCCGCCTTGTGCTTTTACAAAGGTAAATGTCATTCCTCCGCCAATAATCAAATGATCTACTTTGTCTAAAATATTTTCAATAACAGTAATTTTTGATGATACTTTTGCACCTCCTAAAATTGCTAATACTGGCTTTTCAGAATTGTTTAAAACCTTATCTATACTTTCAATTTCTTTAGCGAGTAAATTCCCTAAATATTTTCTTCCTTCAAAAAATTGAGCAATAATGGTAGTTGAAGCATGCGCTCTGTGAGCTGTACCAAAAGCGTCGTTTACATAAATGTCGCCAAGTTTTGAAAGTTGCTCAGCAAAAGAAACGTCTCCTAGTTTCTCTTCGTTATAAAAACGTAAATTCTCTAATAATAAAATTTCTCCTGGTTCTAATGCTGCAACTGCTTGTTCTGCTTTCTCGCCAACACAATCATCAATAAATTTTATTTGTACACCAATAATTTCACTTACTGATGCTACAATATGTTGTAAAGAAAATTCTGGTGAAACTCCTTTTGGTCTTCCTAAGTGTGACATTAATACGCAACTTCCGCCATCTTCTAAAACTTTTAAAATGGTTGATTTTGCTGACTCTATTCTTGTAGTGTCGGTAACGTTAAAGTTTTCATCTAACGGAACGTTAAAGTCTACTCTGATTAAGGCTTTTTTACCTTTAAAATTATAATTGTTAATTGTCTTCATTTTTTTACGTGTTTTCTAAGCAAACAAATGTAAGGATTTCGTGATTTTTAATTGTGATGAAATCCGAAAACTTCAAATATCGTTTTCGTTAACTTCTAATTTCAGTTTTTCTATTCATTTACTCTTAAAATTATCGCTTATATTTGTACAATGCGTTTTTCTGAAATTTTAGGGCAAGAACATATAAAGAATCATTTGCAACAATCTGCTGCTAATGGTCGTATTCCTCACGCGCAGTTGTTTGTTGGTAAAGAAGGTTCTGGAACACTCGCTATGGCAATTGCCTATGCACAACACATACTTTGTATAGACAATATAGATGTTGATGCTTGTAATTTAAAATGCGACAAATTAGCGCATCCAGATTTACACTTTGCCTTTCCTGTAACTATAAATGATAAGGTTAAAAAACATCCAGTAAGTAACTTGTTTTTGAATGATTGGCGAACTTTTGTAGCCAACCAACCTTATGGTAATCTATTTAATTGGTTGCAATCTATTGGTGTTGAAAAAAAACAAGGAAATATTGGTGTTGATGAGGCTTTATCAATCGTAAAATCATTGCAATTAAAATCTTACGAAGGTGGTTATAAAGTCATGATTATATGGATGGCAGAAAAAATGAATATTGCTGCATCCAATAAATTATTGAAACTGATTGAAGAGCCTCCGAAAAAAACAGTCTTCCTTTTAATTACCGAAAATGAAGAACAAATCATTGGAACAATTCGATCTAGATGTCAAGCCTTACATTTTCCTGTCTTAAGTACAAGTGATATTGTAAATGGTTTGATTTCATCAGAAGGAATATCAGAAAACGAAGCACGTAAAATAGCGCATCAGTGTGATGGAAATTATAACAAAGCACTTCAAATTTTACACAAAGATGATGCTGATACTGTTTTTGAAGAATGGTTTATCACTTGGATTCGTACTGCTTTTAGAGCAAGAGGAAATGCAACTGTAATTAATGAATTAATAGGTTGGAGCGATGCTATTGCAAAAACTGGTAGAGAAACACAAAAGCGCTTTTTAAACTATTGCTTGCAGTTTTTTAGACAAGCGTTATTGACTAATTATAAAGCGTCGAATTTGGTATTTCTAGAAACGAAAACGCAAGGTTTTGATCTAAATAAATTTGCTCCGTTTGTGCATGGTAATAATATTGTAAACATCAATAAAGAAGTAAATGATGCTATATATCATATAGAAAGAAACGGAAATGCTAAAATTGTACTCTTAGATTTATCAATTAAACTAACACGATTATTGCATACGAAAGAGTAAAAAACCTATTTAAAGATTGAAGAATTAAAAGATTAAAAACTCAAACTGTCATTCCGCACTTGATGCGGAATCCATCATAAAACAAATAGATTCTGAATCAAGTTCAGAATGACAAGAAGCCGAAAACACCAACTAAACGAATAAACAAATCAACTTAAAAACATCATATGAATATCTTTAACAATCATTCTGCAGAAATATTAATCTTAGTTTTTTTAATAGTAACGTTCCTTCAGTCTGGAATTGATAAAATTACTGATTGGAATGGAAACTTAGGTTTTATCAAAGGTCATTTTGCAAATTCGCCATTAAAAAATATGGTTCCTTTATTATTGGGAACAATTTTAATTCTCGAACTAATTGCGGGAGTTTTAATGGTTGTTGGTGTCTATCAATTAGCAACATCAGAAATGAAAGAAATTGCATTGTTAGGAACTGAATTAAGCGCCATCACACTTATTTTTCTATTGATTGGTCAACGCCTTGCAAAAGATTATGCTGGCGCAATGACACTTGCAGTTTATTTTATCATTGCTGTTTTTGGAGTCTATTTATTACAATAAAAAAGTCCGTTAAATAAATAACGAACTTTTAATATTTCTATAGATAAGATAAGAACTTTATTTTTTCTCTTCGTAGGATGTATTTAAAACATCTAGAATAGCTTCAGTAAGATTCATCGCATCATCGCCATACATTACTGTTCCATTTCCACTTGTTCCTAGAATCATGTTATACTTATTTGTCGTTGCATAAGCAGCAACAACACTATCTACTGTTTTGGTTAAGTCATCAATTCCTACTTGACTCTTTTGTTGTAAGATTTGCTGTGCTTGAGATTGTGCTTGCTGAATTACGCCTTGTTCCTGTTTAAGAGCATCTTCACTTTCTTGTCTTGACTTTGCAGACATTCTTTGGGCTTTCTTATAGTACGCTTCAACTTTTCCTTGAAAAGCTGCGTTTAAACTATCTAATGATTTTCCCATTTTTTCTTGATCAACTTTCAATGACGCTTCAACATCTTTTGTTGCGTCATATTCTTTCATTAATTCTTCTACATCTACGTAACCGATTTTTGTTTGTGTACACGATGCGAATAATAAAACGCTTGCAAATACTATTACTACTTTTTTCATTTAATGTATTTTATAATTTGTTATTAATTTTTCAGGATGCGAAGATATAAAAATTTTATTGTTGATTTTCTATTTTCCTGATTCCTTTATTTTCTGATAAATTTTCTTAAAACATCACCATAAGAATTTTCTATGCTGATTTCAAGTTGCTATAAGTTATCTTTATTTAGTTTGTGCTGTTTTTAAGCGATTTAAGAGGCTTTATATTTATAGAGAGCATAAGTGATGTTTTTACATAAATCATCTAATAGTGTTTTGTTAAAATTCATTTTAACCGTTTTTAATGATATATATGTGTGATGAATACTCTTTTGATTTCTTTGCCTTTATATTAGATTTTAATCCAATAAAAAATGCTTTGAAAGGATTTGATTTTTTTGTCTGATATTTCTCACTCAAAAGCGACACATAAAAGGAATCAAATTTCATCGGAATTGTTTTGGTCACTTTCATATTTTCTGTTTCAAAAAGTAAAGAAATTGATTTTTTTGAAAAATGCCAAAGGTGTCTTGGAAGGTCAAAAGCAGCCCAAAATTTTCCGTAATACTTTGCATCAAAACTTTTATAATTTGGAACAGCAATAATTAAAGTTCCAGTTGGTTTTAAAAATTTTTTTAAACTCGAAATGTATTCCGTCAAATTTGGAACGTGTTCTAAAACATGCCATAATGTGATGCAATCAAATTGTTGTTTAGGATCTAATTCTTCGATGGATGAAAAAATATTTTTGTCTTTTGATTTGGTTCTCGACTCCGCTCGAACTGACAAATTATTTAATTTATTTTCGGCAAGTGTTTTTGCTTTTTCGTTTGGCTCAACTCCAAAAATGTTATAGTCCCTTTTTTGACAAGCCAACAGAAAATCTCCTGTCCCACATCCTACATCTAATACTGTTTTATTTGAAGAATTATGATCAAAAAAACTATCAACCAATTTCACTTTTTTAGCGATGGAATATCGTTTTACAAACTGGTAAATTTTGTCGAAAAGTGATTGTTGAGAATCTGTGTGAGAAATGTAATTTTCACTCTTATAATATGCTCCTAAAGATTCATCTTTTGGTCTTGGCGATGTTACCAATAACTCTGAAGACTCATCAATCAAAATGGAAAATTCTTTCTTAGAAACCGTATGATCTACACACTTCAAATAAGGCTTTAAAGTGTTGTTATTTATAGGAGAATTTAAAATTTTTATCATAAAACCCTTTATTTTGTTGGGTTGTTGGTGAGTGTTCCACGTGGAACGCTATCTTCCCATATACACTAAAAGCACCGAAACATCGCTTGGTGAAACTCCACTTATGCGGCTTGCTTGTGCTATTGTTGCTGGCTGAATTTTGGTTAGTTTTTGCTTTGCTTCTATCGAAATAGATTTCAATTTATGGTAATCAAAACTCGTTGGAATTTTGACATTTTCGAGACGATTCAGTTTGTCTGCATTGTTCTTTTCTTTAGCAATATATCCAGAATATTTAATGTGGATTTCTGCTTGTTCTGCTACTTCTTGATCTATGTTATTATCAGTAATAAATTGACTTACTTTTGATAATTTATGCATATCAGCAAAGTTAATTTGAGGACGTGAAGCAATACGAATCATCTTCATAGATTGACTAATTAGTGCCGTATTATTCGCTTCTAAAATCGGATTTATTTCCTCAGGAAGTACACTTGTTTCTTTTAAAAACTTGATAAATAAATCTGTTTTATCACGCTTTTCTTCTACTCTATTTAATCGTTCTTGACTTGCTAAACCGATTTTAAAACCTATTGGTGTAAGTCTCAAATCTGCATTATCTTGACGTAAAAGTGTGCGATATTCAGCTCGAGAAGTAAACATTCTATAAGGCTCTTCTGTTCCTTTTGTAATCAAGTCATCTATCAAAACACCTATATAAGCATCATCTCTTTTTAAGATAAATGGCTCTTTATCTTGCACGTTATGTGCAGCATTTATTCCTGCCATTAATCCTTGACAAGCTGCTTCTTCGTATCCTGTAGTTCCGTTAATTTGACCTGCAAAATATAAGTTTTTTATCAATTTTGTTTCAAGGGTATGTGTCAATTGTGTAGGTTGAAAATAGTCATATTCTATCGCATAACCATAACGTAAAAACTTTACGTTTTCAAATCCTGCACACTTACGCAATGCCATGTCTTGCACATCATCTGGAAGTGAAGTTGAGAAGCCATTTACATATATTTCATTAGTTTTCCAACCTTCTGGTTCTATAAACAATTGGTGGCGTTCTTTAGATGCAAAGCGATCAATTTTATCTTCTATTGAAGGACAATATCTTGGTCCTGTACTCTGAATTCTACCATTAAACATGGGTGATCTATCAAATCCTGTACGTAATAAATCGTGTACTTCAAGAGAAGTATGTGTCATATAACAAGAACGTTGTTCTGTCAATGGTTTAATATCTTGTAGGTAAGAAAACTTCATTGGAACTTCATCTCCAGGTTGCTCAATCATTTTAGAAAAGTCTAATGATCTAGCGTCTACTCTAGGAGGTGTTCCTGTTTTCATACGACCAGATTCAAAGCCTTTTTCTACTAAATCTTCAGTAATTCCTGTTGATGCTCTTTCTCCTGCACGTCCACCACCAAAGGTTTTTTCACCAATGTGAATCAATCCGTTTAAGAAAGTTCCTGCAGTTACAATCACTGTTTTAGCCTTAATATCGATTCCAAGTGCTGTTTTAACCCCTATAATTGTATTGCCATCAAACAATAAACCGTTAACAGAGTCTTGAAACATGTCTAACATTTCAATGCTCTCTAACTGCTGTCTCCACGCTTCTGCAAATTGCATTCTGTCACTCTGAGCTCTTGGACTCCACATTGCGGGTCCTTTAGATTTATTCAACATCTTGAACTGTATAGCTGTTTTATCAGTAATGATAGCGCTATAACCTCCTAAAGCGTCAATTTCACGAACAATCTGCCCTTTTGCGATTCCTCCCATAGCTGGATTACAACTCATTTGTGCAATATTCTGCAAACTCATTGTTATCAAGAGCGTATGCGCTCCTAAATTGGCTGCTGCTGCTGCTGCTTCACTTCCTGCGTGACCGCCACCAACAACGATAACGTCATATTGTGTTGTGTATATACTCATAATTGTTCCACGTGGAACGTGGTTTTAAAATCTTTTGCAAAGATAAAGAAAATATCTACTCAAATTGTTAACTAATACTTAAATACTATTAGTGATAAATAATTTATAAAAATAAAAAAAATGAAAAGAAAATAAATTTAAAAAAAACAGAGTAAAAAAATAAAATTCAAAAAAAATTAATTGTTCCACGTGGAACGTGAAAAATTAAAATTTGGATAAGTAAAAATTTTCTTTTTCTCTCATGATAATTTTATCTTCTTTTGTTTTATCCTTATAGCCACAATAATGTAGAATACCATGAATCATAACACGATGAAGTTCTTCATTAAAAGAAACTTCAAAAGATTGTGCATTCTCTTTA
>CALIIP010000064.1 GCA_938018045.1 uncultured Flavobacteriaceae bacterium | reverse complement strand
AAATCTTCTAAAAACGGGTTGTCTCGTTTTGAATGGGAAAAAGAAATAGCAGTAAAAGAAGCTGAAGAACTGCTTAAACTATGTGAAAAAGGAGTCATTAAAAAAACTCGTTATCTTATTAAATCAGGAAAACATACTTTTGAAGTTGATGTTTTTAAAGGAAAAAATAAAGGTTTGATAATTGCAGAAGTAGAATTAACTCATGAGGATGAGGATTTTAACAAACCAAATTGGTTGGGCAAAGAGGTTACTGGCGAAATAGAATATTACAATTCTAAATTAAGTAAAACACCTTTTAAAAATTGGGCATAAAAAAACTCGAAAAAAATATAATTTTTATCGAGTTATAAATAAATCAACCCCAAAGACTCATTTACAAGACAAATATATACTCTTTAAGTGTGCCAAAATAATAAAATTTAGAATTGGAAGTAGAAAAACTATAAATGGTCGAGTTTTTAAAATAAATGGTAGTAACCTTTATTTGCTGATGCTTTTTTCTTCTAAAGTAACTATTCCCTTAAATTTCCAAACCAAGCCTTCTTTATAATATACTGCTTGTTTTAGAGTCTGATCTTTGTCAAATCTATATCTAAAATTTCTAGAAAATTTTATTTGATCAATTTTTTGAGAAAAGTCTCCCAAACCAATAAATTTGATGGAACGAGAATTCTCATTTATATCTTTCAATATGTCTTTTTCTGTGGGGATAATAAAAGAAAGTAGTGTCATTTTTATTATCTGGTGTTTATTATCCGAAAGTACAAAAGTACTGTCAAATATTTGATTTTTTAAACAAAATATATCTTTGCTTTAAAAATCACAATAGATGGTTGTTTTTTTGAAACAAACGGAACTTATCTTTTTCTTTTCTTAGGGAAAACTATTTGAACTTTTGTTCCTGTAGAGGTACTGTCTGAAATGTCAGTATAATTTATTACAACATTAGAGTTTTTATATAACAATTTGATCCTGTTTTCTGTTGCTTGTGTTCCAAAAAACTTTCTTCTGTTGATGTTTTTATGCTCCTTTTCTCTTGCTTTATTTATTCCAATTCCATTGTCTACTATTTCGCAAACAATTGAATCTTCTTTTTCATTTATCGTTAGAAGAATTCTTTTTTCTCCTTCTACATGTGTCAAGCCGTGCCAAATAGAATTTTCAATAAATGGTTGTAAAAATAGCGGAGGCACTTGTATTTCTTCTAAATTAATACCTTCGTCTATATTTACTATATATTCAAAACCTCCATTAATCCTCATTTGTTCAAGCTTTACATAAAGAGAAAGTATTCCTAGTTCTTCAGAAAAAGGAACTGTAAGACTAGAGGAACTTTTAAGTATTACTCTGATTAATCGGGAAAATTTTGTAATATAATCTGAGGCTTTTTCAATATCACTTTTTAAAACAAAATTGTTTATTGAATTAAGTGAATTAAATAGGAAGTGAGGGTTCATTTGACTTTGCAGTGCCGTCATTTTTAATTCTTCTAACTCTTTATATTTGAGTGCTAATTTTATTTCGGCGTTTTTACTTTTTTGTTCAATTGATTTAATCGCAGAACCTAACAAAGTTGCGTAAATAAGACTTTGAATTATTGCTCCCATATAAACAAAAAACATTGGTTCGATTCCGTTTTTTGAGAAAATTTCATCTCCAATAAAAAATGCTGAAAAACTTATATTTGCAAAAATCGCATATATTAATGTTCCTGCTACAAAATATTTTGAGGTAAAACCTGGAATCTTGTATAGGTAGAAGGCCATTACAAGAGTAAATATTGTTAAAATAGGGCCAATAATCATAAACAGTTTGACCTGAATTTCATAGCCTAAAAAGAATTGTAAAACCGGAAATAAAAACGATAATAAAAGAAGTATTTTTGCTTCAAAATCTAGTATCCTGTCCCAAATCAAGGCCTTTTCTCTAGTTTCCAATACTACCCTTGCAAACATCGCAAAAGCAGCATAAGATAAAAACTGGATTGAAAAGTTTAAATAAGAAAATATTTTTTTAGATAAAACTGGATCAATTACATCTCTCAAGAAATAAATAAAAATTCCTAATAAAAATAAACTGTAGTATAAATATGATTCTCTCTTATTTTGAAAATATATTATTAAGTGGTAAGTGAAAAGTGCTAAAAGTCCTCCTCTTACCCAAGAAAATAGTTCTGAATGAAAATCAATAAGCATTGGCTAGTTGTCTAAATATAGTTTTCCAAACAAGGCCGTTTTTTTGTTTCTACTTATAGATGCAGTATGCCCATTTGTCATTATTAACTCTCCTCCAAGTCCTTTTAAATATTGCTTCACGTGGGTTAAATTAATTAAATATGAATTGTGGACTCTGAAAAAATCGGGAAATTGAAACTTTTTTTCTACTTCTTTCAATGTTTTTGAAACAACTATTTGCTGCTCATTGGTCAAAAATAAAGTAGTGTAACTCTTATCTGATTTCAACATGATAACATCCTCTTTGTCTAATAAATAAATTTTACCATCTGCAGAAATGTTTATTTTGTCTGTTGCCGTCTCATTTAGATTTCCTAATAATAATTGAAGCTTGTCTTCTAAAAGTTGTCCTTTTTTCTTTTCCTTTATCTTGTCTATAGCAGAAATTAACTCATCTTTATCTACCGGTTTTAATAGATAATCAATAGCTGAAACTTTGATTGCTTTTAAAGCAAATTCATCGTGAGCAGTTGTAAAGATTAAATTAAATTTTCTGTTGGTTAAATGTTCAAGAAGTGTAAAGCCATCCATTTCAGGCATTTGAATGTCTAGAAAAACAATATCTGGACTTTCATTATCTATTATTTCGATTGATTTTAACGGCGAATTACAAAGGGTAATATCAACATCTTCAATGTAGTTATTCAACTTCCATTCAAGTGCTTCGAGCGCATCATTCTCATCGTCAACTATTACAATTTTCAACATAGTTTTGAGGTTTAAAACAATATTAACTTGCAATATACTCTTTTTGACGTATTTTACAAGTAATAATAGTTATTTTCAAAACACACCTCTATTCCTTAACCTCTATTCTACATATAATTTCGTTGCCAAATTCATCAACAACTGTAATGGTGTGTTTACCTTTTTTAGGCTTTATAGCGATATTATGAATCGTTTGTGTTGTTCCAATAAAAGTTTTATCTAAATACCAAAAAACTTTTGCGTAAGTATTTGAATGAACGATTTTTAATATTAATTCAGATTGTTTTTCATCAAAATCTTTTGGTAGAAAAATAACTGAGTTTTCCTTCGGATAAATAAAATCCATTGGCTGTGTGTTTGCTCCTAAGCAATCATTTCTAAACTTAGGCAAAACTTTATAAAATGGATTTTTTTGCTGATAATAATACTCCACTAAAGGAGGTAAAACAAACCAGCTTTTATGAGTCATTTTAGTCAAAGATTCACAAGAAGAATTGACTTGATAATGTTCGCTTTTGTCTAAATGCACCAAAAAATGGTATGGGCAAGGTGTTGTTTTTAATCCTGAAGTTTGAATAAATTGTAATTCCTTTTCTTCACATTGTTCTGAAGCTCTATAACCACTTTTTGTACATACCTCAACTTTTGATAACTCATCAAGCGGTTTTTCAAACCAAGAACTTTGAGGCAATAAATCAAAAACATCAAACAAAATTGGTGCTGCTGTAGAAACCCCTACAAGTCCTGGACGACCTTCTCCATCTGCATTTCCAACCCAAACGCCAACAACATAATCTTTGGTTGTTCCGATTGCCCAAGCATCTCGAAACCCGAAACTAGTTCCTGTTTTCCATGCTATTTTTCTTGACGAGTCAAAAAACTCCCAATTACCTTCATTGTTTGGTCTGTTTACCTTTTTCATTGCTTCAAAAGTCATGTAAATTGATCCTGCACCAAAAACAGTTTTTTCTGTTGATTGCTCTCCAAAATCTGGTTTAAAATCTGACAAAAATGACGGCTCTAAAAACTCGTTTTTGTAATACTTTCCTGAAGTTGAATCGTAATGATTTAAAGTCGAACTCATAGAAGCATACGATTTACATAAATCCCACAAATTACTTTCTGCGCCTCCTAAAATCAATGACAAACCGTAATGATTGGCATTATATTTTACATCTTTTAAGTCCAATTCTTTTAAGTAATGGTGAAAACGATCCAGTCCAAAATCTTGTAACATTCTCACAGCCGGAACGTTCAAAGAGCGTGATAACGCCTCACTTGCAGCTACTGCTCCGTCATATTCTTGATTAAAATTCTCTGGATTGTAACTCGCAATTGTAGTTGGAACATCAAAGACTAAGGTGTTTGGCAAAATTTCTCCAGCATCTAACATTGCGCTGTATAAAAAGGGCTTTAAAATACTTCCTGTGCTTCTGGGTTTATCAATAATATCAACATCTTTATGATGCTCTAAATCGGTTGGAGAATTACCAACATACGTCAACACTTTTCTTGTTTTTACATCAAGAATCAACACAGAAATATTATAAATCTGATTCTGTTTAAGTTCGTTGTAATGATTTTTTACGACACTATTTGTTTGCTCTTGTAACTGTCTCTTTATAGATGTTTTAACCCTTTTCCCTTTTGATAATTTCACAACTTTTTGTAAAAAATGTGGTGTTATTTGTGGAAGAGGATATGGCTTTTGAGGCAACGTTTCGGTAATTGATAACGTGTAAGTCAGTTCATCAATTATCCCTTCTTGATGTAATTTTTTGAGTAATATATTCCTTTTTTCAAATAATCTCTGCTGATTTTTTCCAGGATATATCAAACTTGGAGCGTTTGGCAATACTGCTAAAGTTGCAGATTCTGCCCAAGAAAGTTCGTGACTATTTCTTCCAAAATAACGCCAAGATGCAGCCTCAATTCCAACAACATTTCCACCAAAAGGAGCATTTGCAGCGTAGAATTTTATGATGTCGTTTTTAGAATGCCGTAGTTCTAATCTTGTAGCGAGAATTAACTCAATCACCTTTTCAAAATAAGTTCTACTTTTTCCTTTTCTAGATAACCTAATTACTTGTTGTGTTAGTGTACTTCCACCTCTTTTAACTTTTCCTGCTTTGATGTTTTGCTGTAATGCTTTGAACATAGAAACAGGATTGAAACCAACATGCTTGTAAAAATGTGCATCTTCAAATTGTACAATACTGACTTTAAATTTTGAGGAAATACTGTCTTTCTCTGGAAATCGCCATTGACCGTCATCTGCAATTTTTGCGCCTAATAAATCGCCTTCAGTACATTCTATAACTGTTGAAGTTGGTGTGTTAAATAACTGTTTTGGAAGTGAAAAATAATACCAAATCAAGAGTATCAAAATGATGATACACTTTTTTTTATGTTTCAGTATATAGTTCCATAGTTTCATTCTAATACTCTTTTGTCATTTTGAGCGCAGCCGAAAAATCTCATTGAAAAATAGATTCTTCGTTTCACTCAGAATGACATACTTTTAAACTTTCTTACTTTCAAACTTATAAACTCACTTTAATATTCCTGTTGGTTTTCCATCAATACTAAGCGTATTTCTGTCTTTCCAATACTCTTTTACACCTTCTTTTCCTTTGGTGTCTGCCCAATCTTTTAGTTGAGTTCTTTCTTCTTTAAAATCATAAAAAGGAATAGACATTCCGCAAGAGGTTTGAACCATATCGACAGTCATATCTAAAATTTGCCTAGCGCCTGCTTCATCAGGAAATAAATCAACTAATG
The DNA here is from genome assembly GCA_938018045.1 of uncultured Flavobacteriaceae bacterium. Lineage (GTDB taxonomy): Bacteria > Bacteroidota > Bacteroidia > Flavobacteriales > Flavobacteriaceae > Urechidicola. The sequence goes on along the minus strand of CALIIP010000064.1, from coordinate 2,983 downwards.
CATCATATTCGGTATCTCTTGGATGATATGTCTTTGCAGTTCCATACAATCTCAATATCATTGGATTTCCTTCAAAAGCACAGAACATTATTGTCATTCTATTGTTTTCTAATAAATGTGCTGCTGTTTCGTTTCCACTTCCAGTTAAATTGAGCCATACAACTCTATTCTCGCTTAAAACTCGTAAAGAATCACCTCCTTTTGGAGATAAATTAATACGACTATCGTTCGTTCCTGTAGCTACAAAAAATAGTTTTTGTGCCTTGATAAACTCCTGACTTCTTTTCGGTATTGATTTATACTGTTTTCCCATAATTATTTTACTTTACTACCTCAATCCAGTCTCCTTTTGTACGCACAAAATAATCATTGTCATACATAGCTTCGGCTTGAACACCATATAAATAATACTTTCCAAGATAAGATGCGTTTAATTTAACTTCAAACGTTTTTGATTGCTGACTTCCTAAATCAAAATAGAAATTAACGCGATCATCACGGATATCTGTGAAATTTGAAGCTGTTGTTGCGCCTCCAAAATCTGTAAATCGTGTGTTTACAATTTCCCAACCTGAAGGAAAAATCTCTGTCAATGCAATATCATTTATATACTCACTTTTTAAATTACTAATCGTAATGGAAGCTGTAAAATCTGTTCCTTGCGTCAATTTGGAAACATCTATACTCGTTCCCTTTGAGTTTTTATACACAACTGAAATTCCCAGATTTCGCTTTTCAGCAATTTCTTGTCCTAACGGCAGTTTTCCTGAATTTACAATACGTACATAAACAACATTTGCCATCGAATTCTCAATTAGCAATTGATTGTTTCCTTTTTTGATGTCCAAATCACGTTGAGAAACAGCTTTTTTAGTATTGATGTTTTGGGATTTTCCGTTGATAGTATAATTCAGATTTAATGCTTTTCCGCCATTTTTTTCAACCACTTTTGATACAGCCAACAAACTATATGCAGTAGTTTGAGTACTCATCCAGCGGTTTGAAGAAAGGTCTTTAGCAATTGTTTCTGTCAATGTTCTAGTTTGAGTATCATCTATCAATAACATCGTTTCCAGCGCCATTGCTCTATTTCTATCAGGAGATCCATACGAATAGTAATCATATTTTCTTGGCTTGAAATTAATATTTGCTGAGTTTGCAACTTTCTTTGCAGCCTCTTTTTGTCCTGCAAGAGCATATGCTGCTGCCAAACGCCATTTTGCAGTGTTAGAAAGCTCTCTAAACTCACGTAATCTATTCATCGACGCTAAGTCTGGATGACCTGACAGAGCCAATGTGTATAAACGATATGCTTGCGCAACATCTGCATTGTATTGGTTGTATCTTGGTCGCCAATCTCTTGCTGCTTTTTGTTGATAACGAAGCCAATTGCTAATGAACGTCAACGGTAAAACATAGCCTTTTTTCTCTGCTTCAATCATAAAATGTCCTGCATAACTAGTTCCCCAATCATTTGCAGAATTTTGTCCTCTCCAATAACTTAAACCACCATTTGGAACTTGAAAATGCCCTAATTTTTCTATTCCTTTTTTGATATTTTCATTCATTTCCTGCTTTTTGTCAAACGTTAAATCAAAAATATCTGATAAAAATAACTGTGGAAAAACACTTGAAGTCGTTTGCTCTACACAACCATGAGGGTAGCGAATTAAATACTGTAATCTTCCGGTAAAATCCATTGAAGGTAATGTTGAAAATTCAACAGTAGCAGTATTTGTTCCTGATACTCCAAAGGTTGCAAAATCTATTGTTTCGGTTTTTTTACCATTGATAACTACATTGGAAACCTTACTACTTATCGGATTTGGATTCACAACATCTAATTCAACTTCGTAAGACGATTTTTCTCCATTTCCTTGGGCAATTACTTCAATTTTAGAAATTCCTTTTGCATCAGAAACATCCAACTCAAAATAGACCATTTTTTCATCTGGTCTTGAAAAAGAAACTTGCTGCGTTTTTGATCCAATTATCTTAATTTTATCATCTAATTTTAAACTGATTGTTGCATTTTTAACTTTGTCTTCCATCGCAAAAACAGTCACAGGAAGTGTTACTTTTTCTCCAGGACTCAACTTCCGAGGTAAAGACGCCAAGACCATTAAAGGTTTTTTTACTGGTGTTGATTCTTCAACAGTTCCGTAAGCTTCTACGCTATTATCACCTGCAATAACCATTGTGCGAACTGCACCAATATATTTTGGCATTGTGATTGTGTGCGATTTTGTTGTGCCTTTTTCTAATGTAAAAGGTCCTAAATAGGTAACCACTGCTTTAAATCTATTTGCTTTTTTGTTTTTTGCTCCTGCTGTATCTTCATCTCCACCAATCGCAAAAACTTGCTCAATACTTCCGCCATAAGCGCCAATAACATCATCAAAAATATCCCATGTTTTTACACCTAAAGCCTCTTTTTTATAAAACTCGTTCCAAATATTTGGCGCTTTATAACGTGTCAATCCTAACAAACCTTCGTCAACAACAGCAAGTGTATAAGTCATTTTTTTGCCGTCTTTCTCATTTACTTTTACAGTAAATTTCTCTTCTGGACGTAAAACTTTTGGCATCGAAATTTGAGGGTTTAATCTCGTTTTCGGATTTTCTACCATCAACGGAATAATACCATACAATCGTATTGGTAAATCGTTTGCTGTGGATGCATGAGGTTGCAATAAGGAGATGTTTACAAATACATTTGGAGCCATTTCGGCAGTTATAGGAATATCAATTGTAGTTTCACCTTTCTTGGTTTTTTTCCATTCTTGCCTGATTACTTCTGTACCATTTTCTATACTGATAAGCGCACGACCTTCTGTCCCTGAAGGAAAGGTGATTTTAGCTATTTCACCAACATTATACGTTTCTTTATCCGAAGAAAAAATTAACATTTTTGCTGATTCTGGATCGTTACTTGGACGTTTCCACCAATCTTTATAGAAATATGTTGTGCGACCAGTTGCGT
>CALIIP010000063.1 GCA_938018045.1 uncultured Flavobacteriaceae bacterium | reverse complement strand
TCAGAAAAGTTTTGCTCATCTCCGCCTTGTACATGTGAAACTTTACCGCGCCATTGCACTTTAGAATCTCCGTCTTCATTATATATTTTTTGATGAAAACGCACCATAAAAGATGCTGTATCTGATTTTTTTGCCATGATTCTTTTATTTATTATTTTATTCTATAATGTCAGGTCGAGCGCAGTCGAGACCTTTTATTTTACCTTTAGTTCTCGACTGCGCTCGAACAGACAAGATATAATTTTATCCTGGTTCTTCTTCCGAACCAACATCGGTATTTACAAGACCTCTAAAGGCATCTGCAGCTGTATTCCCTTCATAAAGAACCTTGTAAACTTCTCTTGAAATAGGCATGTCAACATTGTACTTTTTTGATAATTCCATTACAACCTTTGCAGTTTTTACTCCTTCTGCAACTTCGTTCATTTCTTCAATAATTGCATCTAGCGTTTTTCCTGTTCCTAATTGAAATCCTACATGATGATTCCTACTTTTTGCACTGGAACACGTCGCAACTAAATCTCCCATTCCTGCTAAACCAGCAAATGTTCTGCGCTTTCCTCCCATTGCAACTCCTAATCTTGTTAATTCTGACAATCCACGAGTAATTAAAGCAGATCTAGTATTATCTCCAGCATCTGCGCCATCTCCCATTCCAGTTGCTATAGCCATAATGTTTTTTAATGCTCCTCCGAGTTCACAACCAATCACATCATTATTGGTGTAAACTCTAAATAAGCCCGAATTAAACACACCTTGTAGTTTTTTTGCAATCGTCTTATCAACCATAGCAATCACTGCTGCAGCTGCTTTTCCAGAATGAATTTCTTTTGCAAGATTTGGTCCAGTTAATACTCCTGCAGGATGTCCAGGCATTTCTTCTTTAATAATTTCAGTCATTCTCATACCTGTTTCCATTTCCAATCCTTTTGCTAAACTAATAATGGGAACCCAAGGTCTTATATGTTTTTTAGCTTCTTGCAATACTTTCCTAAAGCTTTGAGAAGGAATTCCCATTACTACAACATCTGCATCTTCTACTGTTTCTTTGATTGAAGAGGATGCTGTTAAATGTCTATGTAACAAAGCGTCAGGTAAATATTTTGAATTTGTATGATGTTCGTTAATTTCATCAACTGTTGCTTCATTTCGAGCCCAAATTATTGTAGAATTATTCTTTGATGTTAATGATGCTACAGTTGTTCCCCAAGAACCACCTCCTAGTACTCCTACGTTTAGTTTCATATTATAATTATTTACTTTTCAATTATCTTTCTAATTCTTTCACAAACAAATTGCGAACTTCTTCAACATATGTATTTATATTCTTTGCTTTCCATTCTGAAGTGTCTACTGGATCTAAAACCACCACTTCAATATGGGTTGGTTTGAACATTTTACTTCCTTTTGGAGTTGCCATATAAGCATTTTTAATCACTATTGGAATAATTGGGACTTGTCCTTTTATTGCTAAATGGAATGCTCCTTTTTTAAACTTCCCTAATGTTTTGCTCTTACTTCTCGTACCTTCTGGTGCTATTGCAATCGAAGTACCGCTTTTTAAAGTTTTTGCTGCTACTGCCATTGATTTTAAAGCTTTTGCTTTATCAGATCGGTCAATAAATATTGCACCTAAAGCTTTAAATAACGGACCAATTGGTGTCATTTCTAATTCTTTCTTAGCAATTCCGGTAACATCTTTTCGCAACAATTTTAAAACTATAATTAAATCTGCTGAACTTTGATGATTAAAACAAAATACTGCAGGTCTAAAATCTTCTAAATTATGTTTTCCTTTTATTGAAATATCTAAACCAGCAAACTTTGCTCCTAAATCTCCCATACTTGCCAACGTTGTATTAATGGCTTCTTGTTTGGATAATGTCATAGCACCTTTTGCTAATCCTTTTAAAACAGATGGGTATAGACTCGAAGCAGCCATAATAGTTCTAAAACCATTTACATAAGGTTTTTCTCTCAATTCTTTAAAACGGAGGATTGGCCAGTCATTTTCAAAAGCTATTTGTGATAATGCACTATCTGGATTGGTAGCAAAAGGTTTTCCTACAATTTCTAATAACGGATAATCATCAATACTATCTGTATAAAAGAAACTTTTAGATAAATCTATATCATTAGTTTTCGCAAACTTTCTTCCTGCATTTGCCTTGCCCTCTCCCCAACACATCTCTTGTACATTTCCTGTAAACTTTCCATTTTTGACTTCCATTTCTGTACAGAAAATATCAGAAATCCCTAGTTCTTTTGCAATAGGATTGATTTGATATGCTGTTGCTGCTGATATAATTACAACTTTATGTCCTTTTTCTAAGTGAGAAGCAATCAATATTCTTGATTCGGGATAAATAGTGTTCTCAAGGTGATTTTCATAAACTTCTTGTCCTAAAGCTGTGAAATCAGACTCTTTTAAACCTTTAATTCCCAAGGCTGATAATTTTGTAAGCACTTCAAAATCTCTATTCCCTGAAGCGTATAGTGTTACTGCTGCAAATTGAGATAATAATTCTTTTGTTGTAGATTTTCCGCTTAGTAATCTCGATTGTACAAATTTCTTAGCAGAAAAATCATTTATTAAAGTTCTGTCTAAATCGAAAAACGCAGCAATATGTGGACCCTCTTCTTCAACTTGACTAGAAATTGCAGTTAGTTCTGCTCCAGGAACAGTTTTTACTTCAGAAACTAATGTTTTAAGTTCCTTTTTATTTGTTTTGAGCTCTATCTGCTGTAAAAAGTTTAATCTCCTTGTTAAATCGTCTAACAAGTCCATCCATTCTTCATTCCTTTTATAATCAATCTTCTTGTTAATTGGTGTCAATTTGCTGTTTTTTGCAAATCTCAAAGCACTTGTGAGAAATGGTTTAGAAACACTTTCTAAACGGCTAATTCGTGATTGCCAATGCAATTCTTTCCCTTTGAAAATACACAGTTGTACAAATTCTTTATCCGAAAACTCATCTTCAAGATCCCAAGAATTTAAAGTATGGGAAACAACCTTATTTGCTTCCAAATAAATTAATAAAATCGCTTTAGAAACAACCAATTCTTGTTTTGAAAGTAATGCTGAAATATCTCCTTCTGGATCTGTAATAATATCGCGCCAATTCTCATCAAAAAGTGCTAACTCTGCTTCTATTTCACTACTGAACTGAGGTTTATTAGTATAGAAAAATTCAAACTTAAACACATTTCTTAAAGACATGATTTCTTCCCAAAAACGAAGTATTCTATTTGGTGATGTATCATCTTTAATTTTTGTCAAAGCCATTTCAATAAATGCACGATGGTATAAGTGTCCAGATGCCATATTTGCATAATAAGTAGCTGACAAGTATTCTTTTGAGGCTAAATTAAATTGGACTTTATTTCCGACTTTGCTTTTTTGAATAATTCCTGATCCAAGCAATAAGTTTATTGCTTTTTGAACAGTAACACTTATACTATTTCCTCTGTCAATTAAAACATCTTCTTTTCGCTGACCAATATAATTCATCAACTTTAAAACATTAAATTCAAGTTCTTTTTTGGTCAATGCAAAATTGTTCAACAAAACGTTACAAACCAATGACACTGTTGTAACTGGCGTAATCATATTTGCTTTATGTATCAACTCGAAAGCAAAACGAGGTAATTTATTATTGTCAGAATAACTGTTTTCTTCCATTTCTGGAATAATCGCATTTTGGTGTTCTCCAACTTCTACAGGATCTCCAAATCGTATCGCTGCCCTACCAAATTCTTGCCCTAATTTCTTGACATAATTTACAAATACATTGATATTTTCGCCTTTCTTCTCCTTGCCTGTACCTTCTTCAGTCATTTCCTTTACATCAGGTATAAGGTCATAAACAATAGATACGGGAACATATTTTATAGGTTTTGAACTAGCACGCTCTCCTTCCATTATATATTTTAATATTCCCATTTGAGGATATACAATTTTACCTGTTCTTGAGCGAGTTCCTTCGATATTCCAAGTAAGATGACTTCCTCTTTCAATCAAACAAGAAATATAATGACGTAATGCTGCTTTGTATATTTGATTGTCTTTAAAACTCCTACGGATAAATATCAATCCTGAATTCTTTCCTAATTGCTTAAATCCTGGAAATGCTAAATTAATTCCGCCAAAAGTATATGGAACTGGCATTCCGTATCTTGAAAGTGTAGATACCAATACTGCTGTATCTAAATATGTTTTATGTGTAAGAATAAATGCAACTGAATTTTGTCGCATTAACTTCATTAATTTTTTAATCTCTTGAGGATCAATATCTATTCTATTATTATATGCCTTTGAAATCAAATATTGAAAGCCTTTTACAGACATCATACTTCCTATAGGATGTTGATCGGCATACAACTCTTCTATACACAAAGCACCCTTTTTCTGCACTTCTGCAAGGTCTTCTTTCTGCTCTTTTGCTATTCGCTTGAGTTGTTCTTGAAACTTAGGATGATTAATAATTTTTTCCATGTATGCTTTTTATGTCTTTACAAAAAGGTTGGTGAATTTTGAAGTTCCTTTTTGTTTCCAAAATTTTGGGTAAAATAAACTTTCAATTTTTGTCATAATTCCTTTAGCCTCTTTTCCATCTATATTAGAATTTAGTGCATTTGCGACTGTTAAAAGTACTGTTGCGTTGGCTCCTAAACCAACGTGACTTCCAAAAACTTCAATGTTTTTAATATCTTTTCTTAATGTTGATGCTTCTCTACAATGTTTCCAAGGCACCAAACCATCAGTTTTTGTATAAATACATGTTACAGGAACTTTTGGAATTTCTTCCAATTCGTTTAAAAATTTTTTGTTTCGCTCCCTTAATGTTTTCCCTCTTAAAAATTCTAAAACTCTTAACAACGGAGTTTCCATATTGTCAACTCCCCAAACTGGTGATCCGATTGTAATCAATTGCTCCACTTTATCTGGATATCTATTTGCGATAATTTTAGCAAATATTCCACCGCCACTCCAACCAACAAGACTTACTTTTTCTTGATGTTTTTCATAAATTTCGTCTAGCCTTTCGACCAATCTTGGTAAATACTTTGAATTAATCATATTTACACCCAATTCCCATTTATACGTTTTAAATCCTACTGATTTCAAATATTTTCTTACAAAAGTTGTAGAGTAATCATTTCCCAAATAAGGCGGCATCAATAAAACTGGCTTGTTTTTACTACTCTTATGTTTTGGTATGAAATGATAAATACCAAGCATTGAAGTCCATTCTATCAAAGATCTAGTCTCTAAAATCATGTTATATAATGGCGGTGAGGCAATTAAATCATTTATTCTTGCTACTTCTTTTCTGAAATAATGTATTTCCTTTATTACTTCTTTTTTTATTTTTCCTTCTAAAATATCTTTTTCAAAAACTTCTTCAAGAATTAAAACTAATGTGATGTAATCTCTATCAGGACCAAAATCTTCACAAAGTGTAATACAGTCTTTTGATAATACTTTTAATGGCTTTTTATCAAGTTTTGTTTTTTCTATAATTTCAGTTACATGCTTTTTAAAAGGATGCATTTCAATTTTTTCAGAAACTAGTTGTTTTGCCTTCTTTTGAGTATTTCCATTGGCTACAACCATAGAAATCGCAAATTTGACAAATGAATTATATACTAATTTATTACTTTCCATATTTTAATTAAGGGTTACTATTCGTCTGTTTAACCAAGTTATAACATCACGTTCTACTTCTTTTCTATTGGTTTCATTGAGCATTTCATGTCTTCCGCCTTTATACAATTTTAGCGTTAGGTCATCAACTCCTGCTTTATTATATTGTTTTACAACTCTTTTGATGCCTTTTCCCATTTCACCAACAGGATCTTTATCACCTGAAAAAATATAAATTGGCAACTTTTTTGGTGTTGCATCAAAAGCAACTTGCTTATTTATTTCTTTGCTTCCTTTAATAATATCAATAAAGACACTTAAAGAAAAATCTGCTGTTCTATAAGGGTCTGCTTCAAAAAGATCTACTTGATGCTCGTCTGTGCTAATCCAATCTAGTTCAGTTCTATTTGGCTTAAAAGCTTTATTGAATTCAGAAAAAGAGATAGATTTTAAAAATTTATTCTTCTTGTTACGACCTCTGAAAGTTTGAATAAAATTTGCACTAACCAATCCTACAGTACCTAAGCCTTTCATAAAACTTGCAGTTCCTGATAATATAAGTGCATCTAGATCATCACCATATTTAGTCACATATTTTCTGCTTAGCAATGAACCCATGCTATGACCGAATAAAATCATTTTTTTATTTGGGTGCATCTCTTTTATCAACAATGTTAATTCTCGCATGTCTTCTACAGCATCATCAAAATAATTTTGCCCTTCATAAACGCCCATTAATTCTTTAGATTTTACGCTTTGACCATGTATTCTATGATCGTTTGCATATACTTCATAGCCTTGCTCCTGCAGGAGTTTTGCTATTGGTTGATAACGTCCTGCGTGTTCTCCAATTCCATGAGAAATTTGAACAACTCCTTTAAAATCGACTTGTGGACTTGCAGACCATTTGTAATAAAAAATGGATTCGTTGTCTCTAGTTATAAATGTATTGGTAGTGAAATTCATTATCTATTTATAAACTCAGAAATTAATGTCATCAATTTAGTTGATTCCTTTTTTAATCCTTTTAATTTTATTCTTTCTTGGATTTTCAATTCTTCTAACAGCGTATTCCCTTTATATAAATTATATAAATTCTCATCTTCAATTTGCAAAGTTACTTTTGATACTTTTGATTTTTGTTTTTTAACAACAGCTTCTTTTTTGGTGAAATCTATTTCCCAAAAAGCAACAGCATCTCCAGAAGTAACTTTAATTTCATACAATCCTTTATGTTTTTTTACAAACTTCGGATTACTCTTACTATATTTAGTAAAGGCAGTAAAGAACGATTTACTCTTCAGTGTTAAAACATTTGGAGTTGTTTTCTTTTTTCCTTTTTTTATTATCAATTCTTCCAATTCATTTGCAGATTCTCTTATATAACGAGAGAACTTTCCAACATCTGGCATTGTTGTAGTATCAGTAGTTGTAGTTATTGAAACTTGTCCGTTATAACTAAAAGCGGCTATAATTAGCCCAAAACCATCAACCACAGGAGTCAAACCAAACAAAGAAACAATCTTATGTCCTTTTATATAAAGCAATCCTCGAGGTCCTGGAACATTTGTAACTGTAACATTAAAAGGAGGTCTATGTAATTCTTTGATATTGTATTTACTATAAATTCCTGCTGCAAGATTAGCCAATCCAAAAGGTACAGAATCTGCCATTTGAGCAAGAGACTTTGCTCCTACTGCTTTGTGTTTTGTTTTTCCTAAAATAGTTTGCTCTTGAATATATTCCAAACGTTTAATAGGATCTTCAATATGAGTAGCAATCTGAACAAGCATATTTGATATTTGATTGTTCATTTTCTTGCTTTCTGCACTATCTTTTACTCTAATTGATATCGGAACATTAGCAACCAATGATTGTGTTGGCAATTTTTCTCTATCGATTAAATAGCGTCTGATCGCTCCAGCACAAATTGCCAGAATAACATCATTGATACTAACTTCCATTAATTTGCGAAGTACATTTATCCTGTCAAAGGATAAGATTGCGGTTCCCCAAGTTCGCTTTGGAGATATAGAACCATTAAATATTGTTTTAGGAACCGGAATTGAAGGTTTGCTATATCCTTGACCTTTAATTTTCTTTTCTGCTTTATTTTTAACAAATGAAAGCACAGTTTCACCAATTAATTTTGGAACTTTTAGTGGATTCTTAAAAAAACCAACAGAACTTTTAAGCAAAAGAGATAACTCGTCTGGCAAAGGTTCTGGTTCATATTCTTTTGGAAGTGGTGGCTCAACATCTTTATTCTTATCATCAGTATCAAAAAGAATTCCCATAATTCCAACACCAGAACTTCCATCTATCATTACATGATGAACTTTTGTGACAATAGCAACAGAACCTTTTGGTAATTGTGGAATTTCATCTAAGCCTTCAATAAAATTAATAGACCATAAAGGTCTTCTTAAATCTAATGGAGCGCTGAAAATTGAAGCAGTTGATTCTCTTAACATTTTCCAATTTGAAGGGTCAGGAAGTTTAATCCTGTGCAAATGTAAATCTAAATCGAAATTTGGATCATCAACCCAATACGGGAAGTCTAAATTCATAGGAACATTTAAAAGTCTTTTCCTGAACTTAGGCATAAGATGTAACTTTGATGCAATAGTTTTCTTAAAGTCTTCAAACTTTAATGAACCTTCAACAACAATCACACTTCCTACATGCATTGGACTTTTTGGAGTCTCAGCATATAAAAAAGTAGCGTCTGAAGCTGAAATTTGCTGGATATTTATATCCAAAGAATCTTGTATAATGTCTTTTATATCAATTTTTTTTGCCATCAGTTTTAGTCGTTGTTTTTAAAATTCACAACTTGCAATATAAATATTTTTAATTAGAATGTGAAATCTAATTTATATGGATTGTGTCATTTCATTTTTTCAACAAATATGAGGCCTCTACATTGATCTATATTCCATAAAACTAAAGAGCAATTAAGTTATAGTTTTGTTCATAATTATAAAATTATTTGATGCGAAACACTTAAATTTAGTGTCAATTTTTCATATTTTGCGTCTACAAATAACTGTTTTAAATGAAAGTGTGTATTGCTGAAAAACCTAGTGTTGCTAAAGAAATCGCTTCTGTATTAGGAGCAAATACACGTCGCGATGGCTATTTTGAAGGAAATGGCTATGCAGTAACTTATACTTTTGGACATCTTTGCACTCTTTTTGAACCTGTAGATTACAAGCCTCATTGGAAAAGTTGGGATTTGAATAATTTGCCAATGCTTCCTGATAAATTCAAAACAAAAGTTACCTCTAACAAGGGAATTCAAAAGCAATTTAATATTGTAAAAAGTTTATTTGACAAAGCAGATGTTGTTATAAATTGTGGGGATGCTGGACAAGAAGGAGAATTGATTCAACGTTGGGTTATTGACCAAGCAGAATATAAAGGAAAAGTGGAACGACTATGGATTTCTTCATTAACTACCGAAGCAATTAAAGAAGGTTTTCAGAATTTAAAACCTGCAGCAGATTATGATAATTTGTATTACGCTGGCTTTTCAAGATCTATTGGCGATTGGCTTTTGGGCTTAAATGCAACTCGATTATATACTGTAAAACACGGTGGATACAAACAAATGCTATCCGTTGGAAGAGTCCAAACTCCAACACTTGCAATGGTTGTAAATCGCTTTAAAGAAATCGAAAGTTTTAAGCCAAAACCTTATTGGGAATTACAGACCTTATATAGAGAAACGCTTTTTAATTGTGAAGAAGGGCGTTTTTTGAAAAAAGAAAACGGAGAAATTCTTGCCAACAAAGTAAAAGAAAGTGATTTTGAAATCGTTTCAGTTACCAAGAAAAAAGGAAAAGAATATGCTCCAAAACTCTTTGACTTAACAGGATTACAGGTCTATTGTAATAATAAGTTTGGGTTTTCGGCTGATGAAACATTAAAAATTACACAAAAATTATACGAGCAAAAGGTTGTAACCTACCCAAGAGTTGATACTACTTTTTTACCAAATGATGTGTATCCAAAAATAGAAGGTATTTTAAAAAACTTAACAAAATATCAACGATTAACAAAACCTCTTTTAGGAAAAAAAATAAAAAAATCTTCTAAAGTTTTTAATGATAAAAAAGTAACGGATCACCATGCAATTATTCCGACAGGAATTCAAATGAGTTTGCAATATAATCAACAGCAAGTTTACGATATAATCACTAAACGCTTTATTGCTGTCTTTTATGATGATTGTAATGTTTCAAATACTGCTGTTATTGGGAAAGCAGACATTGTAACTTTTAGAACAACTGGAAAAGAAATTTTAGAAAAAGGTTGGCGTGTTGTGTTTGAAAATCCTGATGCACCAGAAAAAAAAGAGTTTGGAATTTTGCCAACATTTATCAAAGGTGAAAAAGGCCCACACGAACCTTCCTTTTTAGAAAAAGAAACCAAACCTCCTAATATGTTTACAGAAGCCACGCTTTTAAGGGCTATGGAAACTGCTGGAAAACAAGTAGACAATGACGATTTACGTGAATTAATGAAAGAAAACGGTATTGGACGACCTTCAACTCGTGCAAATATTATTGAGACTTTATTCCGTAGAAAATACATCCGTAGGAATAAAAAACAACTCGTTCCAACAATTACAGGAATTCAATTGATTAATACAATTCAAAATGAATTGTTGAAATCAGCAGAACTAACTGGTCGTTGGGAAAAACAATTGAAAGAAATTGAAAAAGGAACATACAGTGCTGGAACATTTATCAGAAACATGAAAAAAATGGTGGATGATTTGGTATATGAAGTTCGAAGTGAAAAAGTTCGCGCAAATATTTCGGCAACCAATAATAAACCGCAATCTACTTTCAAAAAGACAACAGTTTCTTCAGTAAAAGTAAAAAAAGGTATTACAAATCAAACATGTCCTAAATGTAAAAAAGGAACATTACTAAAAGGTTCATCTGCTTATGGCTGTAATCAGTTTAAAAGTGGCTGTGATTTTAGATTATCATTTGAGTTTTTGGGTAAAAAAATATCAGATAATCAATTCATTCGTTTATTGACAAAAGGTTGTACTGTGAGTTTAAAAGGTTTTAAAACTGAAACTGGCAAAACTGATGGTTTGATACGTTTTAATGAAGAATTTCAATTAATTCTTGAAGAGAAAAAATCTAAATCTACTACTGAAAAAAATAAAGGTTCAGAAAAACTACTATGTCCAAAATGTTCTAATGGAACTATACTAAAAGGAAAAACCGCTTTTGGATGCAGTGATTATAAGGGAAATTGTGATTTTAAAGTTTCTTTCGAAAAAATCAGAAGAGAATCCGAAGGTGAAAAAATGACAAAAGAACTAGTATATCATATTATAAAAAACGCTATTTAAAATGACTCAACCAAGGAAGATTACACTTATTGGAGCAGGAATAATGAGTGCAACACTCGGAATTATCCTAAAAAAAATAATGCCAAATGTTATTATTGATATTTACGAGCGTCTTGATAAAGTTGGTGCTGAAAGTTCATCTGCATGGAACAATGCTGGAACTGGACATTCCGCATTTTGTGAGTTAAACTATACTCCTCTTGATGAAAATGGAAACGTTAAAATCGACAAAGCACTTCGAATCAGCCAATCATTTGAGATCTCAAAACAGTTTTGGGCATATTTAAAAGAAAAAGATGGTTTCTATAGTAAGTTTCCGTTTATAAACGATATTGATCACATGAGTTTTGTTTGGGGAAAAGAAAATATTTCTTTTCTTAAAAAACGCTATAAAGCATTGCAAAAATATGCCATATTTGAAGATATGGAGTATTCTGAAGATTATGATGAGATTTCAAAATGGATTCCATTAATGATGAATGAGCGAGCAAAATCAGAAAAAATTGCAGTTACAAAAATGGCAATTGGTACTGATGTTAATTTTGGAGCAATCACACGTAGTATGATCTCATATTTAGAAACATTGGATGGCGTTTCTGTTCATTTGGGTCAAGAAATAAAAGACTTAACAAAGCAAGTTGATAATACCTGGAAAATTGAAATCGAAGATTTAGCATCAGAAAAAGAATACGTTGTAACCTCAGATTTTGTTTTTATTGGTGCTGGTGGTGGCTCATTAAAACTATTAGAAAAATCTGATATTCCAGAAGGTCGTGGTTATGGAGGTTTTCCTATAAGTGGTCAATTTTTAAAATGTAATAATGAAGAAGTTATTAAACAGCACGAAGCCAAAGTATATGGAAAGGCTGAATACGGCTCTCCACCAATGTCTGTACCGCATCTAGATACAAGGATGTTAGACGGCAAACGTTCGTTACTCTTTGGCCCTTATGCTGGGTTTTCGACAAAATTTTTGAAAAACGGTTCCTATCTTGATTTACCTTTATCTCTTGAAGTTGATAATATTTGGCCTATGATAAAAGCAGGAATTAAAAA
>CALIIP010000062.1 GCA_938018045.1 uncultured Flavobacteriaceae bacterium | reverse complement strand
GTTGAAGAAGTCTTTGATGACGAAGAAGGAATTATCATCTATGCACCTTTTGAGCAATTTGGAGCAATTCAATCATTTTTTGAAGAAGAAAAAGTAGAAATTTTATCTTCTGGTTTTGAGAGAATTCCGACAACTACAACTCAACTCAACGAAGAACAACAAGCAGATGTTGAAAAGTTATTAGAAAAACTGGAAGAAGAAGATGATGTCCAGAATGTATATCATTCTATGGTTATGTCTTAAATTAATTTTTATTTATAAGCTTTAACCAATCTAATAAACTCAGCTCTATATCCTTCTTTATCACTTCCTCTTCCGTTTTCAGCCAATTCAATCACATCTTCAAAGTTTGATCCTTTAGAAAATTTTGAGCCTCTCATTTTCATTCCAAACAAAGATACTGCACTAGCAAACTTAAAGTCATCTGATGTTTCTTCAAAAGAAACTTCACTATCTATTAATGGATATACAATCTTTTTACTTTTTGTTCCATCTGGTTTTTTATATCTAAATTTTACTGTCAATAGTTCATCCGAAAAAGAAATTATTTTTGTAGTCTTTGTATATTTTAGTTCGTCAACATCTTTTAAAAATTTACTCTTTACACCAACAGGAATCACTTCATACAATGCAGTTACACTATGACCACTTCCTAATTCTCCTGCATCTTTTGTATCGTCCTTAAAATCCTCATCGTTTAGCAACCTGTTTTCATATCCAATAAGCCTATATGCTTGAATTTTGTTTGGATTGAACTCGACTTGAATTTTCACATCTTTAGCAATCGTATAAAGTGTTCCTCCAAACTCTTTTCCTAGAATTCTTTGCGCTTCTTGCATAGAATCAATATATGCATGATTTCCATTTCCTTTATCTGCAAGAGTTTCTAATTTCGAATCTTTATAATTTCCCATTCCGAAACCTAAAGCCGTTAAAAACACGCCTGTTTCTCTTTTTTCAACAATCAATTTTTCCATTGATGTATCGCTAGACATACCAACATTAAAATCACCATCAGTAGCCAAAATCACTCTATTATTTCCATTTTTTATAAAATTATCATTTGCAATTTTATAAGCCAATTCAATTCCTTTACCTCCTGCAGTTGAACCTCCAGCACTTAAATTATCTAGCGCTTCTAATATTTTTTGTTTATCATCTCCTGATGTTGGTTCTAAAACAACTCCTGCTGCTCCAGCATAAACAACGATCGAAACTTTATCTTTATTTCTTAACTGATTTACCAATAATTTAAATGCAGATTTTAATAACGGTAATTTATTCTGAGAATTCATTGAACCAGAAACATCAAGTAAGAAAACTAAATTTGAAGGTGGAATTTCATCCATTGGAATTTCTTTTCCTTGCAAACCAATTTTCACTAATTTATGTTCTTTATTCCATGCACAAGTTGAGTATTCTGTATTTATTGAAAATGGATGTTCGCCTTTTGGCTGTGCATATTCATAATTGAAATAATTAACCATTTCTTCAATTTTTACAGCATCTGCATGAACTTTTTGTCCATTGTTTATCATTCTTCGGATATTACTATAGGACGCTTTATCAACATCAATTGAAAAAGTTGAAAGAGGGGAGAATTTTGTTGCCTCGAATTTATTTTCAAAAATTTCTTCATAAGACTCGTTTTCAATTTCTTCAATTATTGGCATCTTAAAAGAACTGTTTTTAGTACTAACAATTAAAACTCCATCACTGGCTTCAACTCCATATAAAGCATTTGCGGACGAGCCTCTTAAAACTTTCATTTGATTTATGTCTTTGGGATTTATTTTTTCAAAAACTGTCTGTGATACTACTACACCATCAACTACAATTAGTGCATTTTTATTACCCCTTTGCGTTCTTAAACCTCTCAAAATAATTTGAGAATTTGAAGTTACTTTATAATTCTTTGACTTAATCTGTAATCCAGATACTTTACCAGATAAAGCACTTGATGCACGAATACTATTAGACCTAACTCTAAAAAATTTCTCTGCTTGATAGGTCAAACTTTTCCTCTGCTTTTTTAGACCTAATCCAACTACAACAACTTCGTCTAAAACATTTCCAGACATTACAATGTTAATAATATTTGATGATGCTCGAACAGTTTTTTCTACATTTTCCATTCCTACAAAACTATATTGTAGAATATCTCCAACATTTGCAGTAATTAAGTAATTTCCGTCAAAGTTGGTTTCAGTTCCAGTTTTAGAACCTTTGATTATAACCGAAACTCCAGGCAAAGCACCTGTATCATCTGAAACGATTCCTGTAATTGTTTTTTCTTGAGATTGTATTTGTGATATTGTAAACACCAAAAACACGAATAATAGTTTTGTTTTCATAATAAGTTGATTTTAAATTATACACAAACCTATATTGATCTGTAATAAAATAAAATCAAGAATGAGTGAAGTACCATTTTGAATTGGTGAAGTATACTTTTGAATTAGTTTAGATTCTTTATCTAATTAGAATGATACTAAATCCAGCGTCATTTTTCGTTGGATTTTTTTTGTGTCCGTTTCTATAAATTCTCCTACAAAGTAAATTTCTTTTGGAATTTCATATTTAGAAAGAGAGAGATTCTTCGCGTTGCTCAGAATGACATTTTTCAATTTTTCTGATTCTATGTTTTCAACTATTAAAACCAATTTCTCTCCTAAAACTTCATCTGCAATTCCAGCAACAAAAAATCTGTCTGAAATAATTTCGAACAACTTCCCTTCTATTTGTTCGGGAATTAATTTAATTCCACCAGAATTAATAATAGTATCAAAACGCCCAAGCCATTCGAATTCATTTGTAGAAATCAAATCAATCAAATCATTTGTAACGACTTTGACACTTGAAACTTTTGGAGCATCAATCACCAGACAACCTCTCTCATCTTTTGTGATTTTTACATCAGACAAAACAGTATAACAACTTTCACTTTCACCATTCACCTTTCTCGCCGCAATATGTGTGATGGTCTCAGTCATTCCGTAGGTAGCAAAGACTTCCGTTTTGATAGTTTTCAATTTAGATTCTAAGTCTTTTGAAATTACTCCTCCACCAATAATTAGTTTTTTTATTTTATCTAATTCATCAAAAGAATGATGAACTTGCATTGGAACCATAGCGCAAAAATCATATTGCTTTTCAACTTCTTTTAATGGATTTAAACTTGGTGAAATTACATCTAATTGCCATCCTAAAGCCATCGCACGAACCAACATCATTTTCCCTGCAATAAAACTTGAATTCATACATAATAAAGCAGTCGTATTTTCCTTCAAATCAAAGAATTCTCCAGTTGCTAGTGCAGAATTTATCATGAATTCCTTTCTGATTTCTATCAATTTTGGCTTTCCAGTTGAACCTGAAGTATGAACAGAAATCGTCTCGGAATCTGACAAAAAATCAGACAAAAAAGAAAAAACATCCGAAGAAATATTGAATTTAGATTCCGCATCAAGTGCGGAATGACACAAATGAATTTTCTGAAATGACTTTCCGTTTAATTGAAATTTTTTATGAATTGAAAATTGCATTTTACAAAATAACAAAATTGGCATAACAATTGTTTATAAAAGATAGATAAATGTTAAAGACTTAAAATTTTCTTAATTCGGCATACAAACATTGGTTAACAATTCATTAAACAATATATTTGAAACTTAATACTAATAAATGAAAAAAATTGTAGTTCTATTTCTATGTATCAGTCAATTTGTGATTGCTCAAAAGGTTGTTGACTTTGATACTGAAGATTTTTATTACCTTAAAAAGAGTCAGTCTTTAAAAGTGACACTGAATAAAGATATATTTACAATTACAAATGATGTTTTTGAAAAGGCGAAATACAATACTGCTAACAAGTTGTTTTTTGCAAATGACTTAATCCATTTTGATAGTTTTACTGAAATTAAAAATATTGAAGCATACACCGAAAATGGTGCTTCTAAATCAAAAGTCGATCACTTTGAAACCAAAGATTCTTTTGGCGGAAATGTTTTCTTTAGCGATCAGCAGAGTATCAATTTTGTTTTCCCTTCAGTAAAAAAAGGTGCAGAAACTACATTGACATATCAGGAAAATATTAAAGATCCACATTTTTTAGGGTCATTCCAATTCGGTTCTTTTGTTCCTACCAAGGAAGCTGTTTATACAGTTGAAGTTCCAAACAATGTAACATTAGGCTTTAAGGCTTTTAATTTTGAAAAGGCAAACGTACAATTTGAAAAGAAAGAAAATAAAAAAACCACAACTTACACTTGGACAGCCAATAATGTTAGTGATTTCAGAAAAGAAGATAAGAGTTTATCTATCCTAAATTATTTACCGCATGTAATTGTTTATATAAAAAACTATACAGAAAAAGGTGTTGAAAAACCTGTTTTAAATGATGTTAAAGATTTGTATTCTTGGTATGTTTCATTAAAAGATCAGGTTGATAGATCTGGCTTAGAAGAAGTATTTAGCATTGCACAAAATCTTACTAAGGATTTAAAAACTGATAAAGAAAAAGCCAAAGCAATTTTTCATTGGGTGCAAGAAAATATAACTTATGTTGCCTTTGAAGATGGTCTTGGCGGATTTATTCCTAGAGGCGCTGCAAGTGTCTGTAGTAAACGTTATGGTGATTGTAAGGACATGGCAAACATATTGTTTGAAATGCTAAATCACGTGGGAATTGATGCACATCATACTTGGATTGGCACAAGAGACAGACCTTATTCTTATTACGAAGTTCCGACTCCAATTGTAGATAATCATATGATTACAACTGTGTTTATTGATGGTGAAACTATATTTTTAGACGCTACTGATAGTTATGTTCCTTTCGGAATGCCAAGTTCATTTATACAATCTAAAGAGGCTTTAATTGGTATTTCTGACGATGAATTTAGAATCGTAAAAGTTCCGATTCAAGCAAAAGAAAAAAGCACATCGTTGATTGAAACAACTATTACTTTAGAAGAAAGTACACTTAAAGCATCTGGAAAAAGAACAATGAGTGGTTATGAAATGGTAGATTTTATACACGATGCAAAATATAAAAAAGATGATACTAGTTATGAAGAATATCTAAACAACAAGTATCAAATTGGAAACAATAAAACAGCATATACAAAAATTGATTTAGGAGATTTGTCTTCTAAAAAAGATTCATATCTAATTAGTTATGATATAGAAATCAATAATTACGCAAGGAAAATTGGCTCAAAAATATATTTGAATTTAAATTTAGAAAAACCTTTGTCAAACGATATCATCCTAACAGAAAAACAGCGTTATGGTAAGAAAATAGACCATAAATTTACCAGGAATTATAAGACAACATTCATAATTCCTGACGGATATTCATTAAAAAGTATACCAGAAAACATTGCAAACGAATTAGATATGTATGGCTTCACGTTTACATTTGAACAAAAAGAAAACAAATTAATTGTAAGTAAAATAATTTACATGAATACGTTGGCGCTTGAAAACGAACAGTTTGAAGATTACAATATCTTTATAAAAAGTTTGATAAAAGCCTATAAGAAAAGTATCGTTTTAGAAAAAGTATAGCACCTCAACAAAAAAGAAAACAGCATGAAAAAAATATTCGCATTTGCATTATTACTTATCACAACAACTTCATTTTCACAGCATTTTAAAACGTATGATTGGAAAGAAAATCCGACGTTACATGAATTGACTTCCGCAGAAAACGAAGAATCTTCAATTGCAATATTAAAGAAGAATATTGTTGAATTTAAGCAATCAGCAATTACAAACAACATTAGTGTTTATGAAACTTCACACAATATTATTCGTGTAAATGATGATACAGGAATTGCTAAGCACAATCAAGTTTACATATCGATGTATAACGTTAAAAAGATTAAAAGTATCAAGGCAAGAACTATCAGTAAAGAAGGGAAAATTACCAATCTTGATGAAAATAATATCAAGCAAATAGAGAATGTAGAGGAATATGGAGATTTTCAAATTTTTGCAATTGAAGGTGCAGAAGTAGGCTCTGAAATTGAGGTTTTATATACTGTAGAAAAAGAGTTTTCTCCGTTTGGTACAGAGACGTTACAATTTGATTATCCGATTAAGCGCTCAGAAATGCTTTTTATCTCAAATAACCTAACTGGAAACATAAAAACATACAATACAGATCAAACTTTTGATCGTACATATCTTGGCGAAAATTTAGTTGAGGAGTTAATTTTAACTGATATTCCTGCAACTGTAGAAGAAGATTATGCAACTACAGAATCTAATAAAATGTATGCTGCATATCAATGTTTTGGAAATCCTGATTTAACACAAGATGACTTATGGAATAACACAATTACAAATATTGCTGCAGGATATTTTCCTAGAGAGATTGACAAAAGCGCAATTGCTGAAGTAAAAAATGTAATTCTAAAAGGTCAAAAAATCGATATTTCGCAATACAAAAAGGCAAGTCTTTTAGAGAATTATGTAAAAAGTAATTTTACAGTAATTGAAAATAGAAATGAGCAATTAAATGACATTGAATATATCCTAAAAAACAAAACTGCGAGTGAATTTAGTATTGTAAAAGCATACGCTCATTTTTTAGAAGCGATGGAAATTGAATATCAAATAGTTATTACTGCAAACAGATTTGAACACAAATTTGATCCAGAATTCTATAGCCCTAATGCTTTAAGATCATTTTTGATCTACTTGCCAGAAATAAAACAATATATTTCTCCGACAAGAATTGACTATCGTTTGAGTGAAGCTCCATCAAGTGTTTTAGGAAATTACGGTGCTTTTATCAATAAAAATGTAGAATACTATTTTGCTAAAATTACACAATACGATCCTGAATACAGTAGAATAAAACGCGTAATGGATATTTCTTTTTCTGATGATTTTGATAAGGTTACCATTGATGAATATCAAGAATACTCTGGACATTGGGGATTTCAAAATAGAGCAATAATGACATTTTATTCTGGTCAAGACAAAGAAGATTTTAAAGACCAATTGACTGGTTCTGGTATTGAAGATAAAAAGATTTTAAAGTTTGAAACAGAAAATGATGAGATGAATCAAACTGAATATAATTTACCATACATTATAAAAAGTGTTACTGAATCCTCTGCATTACTTGAAGAAGCTGGAGATAGTTATATTTTCCAACTTGGAAAAATTATAGGTATTCAGAGTGAATTATATCAAGAAAAAGAACGTATTCATCCGATAGAAATGCCATATCAGAATCAATACAATTATACAATTACTGTTGATATTCCAAATGGATACACATTAGAAGGTTTAGAGTCTTTGGAAATCGATAAAAAAATGGAAGTTGATGGTGAATTGCTTTGTAAATGGCTTTCTGGATACGAAATTAAAGGTAATAAACTAGTTATAACGATAGAAGAATCTTATTACGTGAATGAATTCCCTAAAGAACATTACGAGGCGTTTAGACAAGTAATTAATGCTGCGTCTGACTTTAATAAAGCAGCAATATTGTTTAGTGCAGAGTAAACAACTAGTTTTAAAATAAAAAACATGTCATTCCTACTTTTGTAGAAATGACATGTTTTTTTTAATCTAAAACTTTATAATTATCATCAGAAGTTGAAATTTCAACAACTTTTCCAGTCAATTTCTCTTTCCAATTTGTCCAATTGTATTTTTTTGACAAAATGAATAGAATAATAGGATATACGGCAAAAACTGAAAAATACACTTCAATTCCAACTGATGGCTCAGAAGGATCTATATATAAGGCATCTGTTTGTATTACAGTCCAAGTTGCAGTTATAAAAATAGCTGCCGCAATATTATTTGCAGCATGCATACCAAGCGCCAATTCCATACCTTCATCCATCAATGTTGAAATACCATACAAAAGACCTGTACCAATATAAAATATCATCACACTATATCCCAATGCTGCAACTTCAGGGTTTGCGCCATGTATTAATCCAAAACATAAAGATGTGATTATTAAAGCAGCCAACTTAGATTTTGTAGTTACTGCAAAACCTTGCATTAAATAACCTCTAAAAAGGAGTTCTTCGGTTCCTATTTGAAAAGGGAAGAATAAGAATGAAATAATTACTAAAATAAAAAATGGCATTGGTTTAAAATTCCATATCAATTCACTTGTCTCTCCTACTCCATAAGCAACTAATAATGTAATTACTTGTATACCAAAAATCAATAAAAAGCCAAATAGCACACGTTTCCAATCTATACTTTTTCTAGACGTAATCACCGATATAAAACTTCGCTTATGCAAAAACTTGACAACGTATTTTATCGCAAGTACACCAAAAACTCCTGTCAACAACATCATTGCTAGCATTAAATTTTTGTTTATTCCCAACGTACTAAAGTTTGATGCTGCGGCATTATTAAATTCCATTAAATCACTTGAATGCATTACTGCTGTAATCAAAAAAGGTATTGCACCAATAAGTTGCCAAAAGATAAAAATTATTAAAAACCCTACTAAATACCTCCACCATTCATTTTTTCCTTTAAACGCTTGTTGAATAAAATCCATATTTTTTTTTATTTTAAATTAAAATTCCAATTTTTACTATTATTATAATGCAATGCTCCATTTATTACTTCTAACGGACTGTCAAAATTATTGGTAAACAATCCTCCAGTCCCAAGACCTTGAGGCATTACAACATCTAAATTATAGGTGTATTGCGCAATCGCATTCAAACCAATATTACTTTCAAGCGCAGATGTAATCCAATAGTCAATATCTTGTTTTTTTGACAACGCTATCCATTCATTACTTCCTACAAAACCTCCAACCAAACTTGGCTTTAATATTATAAACTGTGGTTTTACTGTTAGTAGTAATTCCTCTTTTTTTGTTACATCAAAAACACCTATTAATTCCTCGTCTAATGCAATTGGCAAAGGAGTGTCTTCACACAATTGTGCCATTTCTTGCCATTGACCTTGTTTTATTGGTTGCTCGATAGAATGCAACTCATAATAAGACAATCTCTTTAATTTATCTAATGCTTGCTTAGGATCAAATGCTCCGTTTGCGTCAACTCTTAGTTCGATTTCGTTAGCATTGTATTCTTTTCTGATAGATTTTAATAGTGCTAATTCCGTATCAAAATCTATGGCACCAATTTTCATTTTGATGGTTGTAAAACCACTCTCTAACTTTTCTTTTATTTGCTGATGCATAAACTGTTCACTTCCCATCCAAATCAATCCGTTGATTGGAATTGAAGCATTCCCTTTTGTGAATTCAGACGGGAATAACTCAAACTTATTTGAATTTTTTAGCGATAACAATGCTTGTTCTAATCCAAATTGAATAGAAGGGAACTCTTTTAATTCTGAAAGCAATTCATCTTTTTCACTATTGATATTCTCACACAACCATTGTAATTTTTCTTCATAATCTGGTCTGTCATCAATGCTCAATGCTCTGAAAAGACCACACTCACCTACTCCTTCTGAAGATTCGTCAGAAATAAATAAAAAGAAAGTTTCTTTGGTTCGAAGAATTCCTCGAGAAGTTCCACTTGCTTGCTTAAAATTGAGAATGTATTTTTGGAAAGTTGCTTTCATAAATTTCTACTGCGAAAGATACAAAAAAAGTGCAAACCTTAAGAGGCTTACACTTGTATCACTATAAATAAAATATACTGTTTATTTTTTAAA
The DNA here is from genome assembly GCA_938018045.1 of uncultured Flavobacteriaceae bacterium. Classification (GTDB taxonomy): domain Bacteria; phylum Bacteroidota; class Bacteroidia; order Flavobacteriales; family Flavobacteriaceae; genus Urechidicola. The sequence continues at coordinate 4,886 of CALIIP010000062.1, read as the reverse complement.
AACAGTATAAATTCTTATTTCTGGATTGCTCAACAAAAATGGTTTTAACTCTCTAACAACATCATTTTCAAATAATTTAGTTGCTAAATAAGCTTTTGCTTGATCTTCTGATTCAAATCCATGAAGAACTTGTACATCTTCTGTTCTAATTAAAAGTTCTTTAGAAGTTGCACCATCTATTTGTTTTAAGAATGGCTCTTTATACTTCATGTAAACTCCAGCAGCATTTCCTCGATTTTCAGAGGCTATGTCCAAAGTAATTTCTAAATAAGCATTTGTTTCTGTCTTTTTCATTGTCATTGATGTTAAAGTTAATAATGTTATTGTCATTATTACTGACAACATTCCGATTGATAATTTTCTTTTGTTATTCATTGTATTAAATTTTAAGTTCAAGACAAAAGTATGTTGAATGTGAAATTTACAAAATGGACAAATGCGACAAAAATTGGTAAAATTAAGAAATAGATTTTCTGAAATCGGAAGGGGAACATTTAACATGCTTCTTAAAATACCTGATAAAATAATAAGGATCTTTAAAACCTAAATCATAAGCGATTTGATTTATATAGGCATTTGAATGTGTAAGTCTTCTTTTAGATTCAAGTATAATTCTATCAGAAATTACTTTAGAAACAGTTTTTCCTGTTTCTGATTTGGTAATAGAATTTAATGTTTTAGATGATATTGAAAGGTTATCTGCAAATTCAGTTACTGACCAATTTTTCTCAAAATTATTTTCCAAAAGATTACGAAATTTCAAGAAGGTGTTGTTTTGTTTTATTTTAATATTTTTGGTTTTTATACTTTTCCTCTTTTCTCTTTCTACCAATAATAGCATAGATTTCAACAAATAAGATAAAATAGGTTTATTCCCGAATTCATTCAAATTGTTAACTTCTGCAATTATTTGTGTGAAGAAGTTGATTACTTGATTTTCAAGTTCGTTTGGTATTTGAAAAAAAGGTTCTTCATTATTATTAAAAATGTTATAAGTCAAGAAGAAGTTAATATCAGTTTCATTACTTAAGATAAATGATTCATTAAAATGTATTAAATAACCACTATAATCTGGCCGATTTTGAAAGTAATGTACTTGGTTCTTTGCTATAAAAAAAAGTCTTTTCTCTTTGATTTTATAGCCATTAAAATCAATAAAATGTTTTCCTTTATTACTTGTAAATAAAATTATTTGATAAAAACTATGCGTATGCGGTTGTGATGAGTGTTCTGAATTATTCTGATAATATTCTGCCAAATCGTAAATATCGAACTGCCTTTTTGTTGGCTTATCTTTTTGATAATGATATTTTTCAATTTGTTTGTTTTTCATTATTTTTTATCGAAATATATTAAAAGATTATAATTCATAAACTTAATAAAACAATTTAGAATCTCAATTATTATATCACCCCTAATTCTTCCCTTCTTCTATTTCTTTATTGATTTTTTCTTGAGCCTTCTTTAGCATTTCCATGCCTTCATCCATTTTTGCTTTTTGGGCAGCATTAATAGAGTCTAAACGCTTTTGACTTTCTTCTTCATACTTAGCAACTTCTCTTTCTTTTTGCAACTCAAACATTCTGTCAGCTTGTTCTTGTCTTATGAGTTCTTGCTCTGCATTAATCTGAGATCTTTGATATTTCTTATACATTTTTATAGCGGTTAAACCAGCAATTAAAAGAATTGATCCAATTATATATTTTGCTTTTTTCATTTTTAAATATTTAATTAATGATAAGATAAATTTAGTTTAAATAACTCCCATTTTTTTTCCAACTTTAATAAATGCATTAATCGCTTTATCTAAATGTACTTTGGTATGTGCTGCAGACAATTGCACTCTAATACGTGCTTTTTCTTTTGGAACAACTGGAAAGAAGAATCCTATTACATAAATACCTTCATCCAACAATGCATTTGCCATATCTTGAGATAATTTGGCATCATATAACATTACTGGAACAATCGCAGCATCAGCACCAACAAGGTCAAAACCTGCTTTTTCCATATTACTTCTAAAATAATTTGTGTTTTCTTCCAATTTATCTCTTAACGAAGTATCATTAGAAATCATATCAAAAACCTTCAACGAAGCACCAACAATTGCAGGAGCCAAAGAGTTTGAAAACAAATATGGCCTTGATCGCTGACGTAAAATATCAACAATTTCTTTTTTACCAGTTGTAAAACCTCCCATTGCGCCACCAAGTGCTTTACCTAGTGTTCCTGTAATAATATCTACACGTCCTAAAACATTTTTTAATTCTATCGTTCCACGACCTGTTTTTCCAATAAATCCTGATGCGTGACATTCATCAACCATCACCAAAGCATCATACTTATCGGCCAAATCACATATTTTATCGAGTTGAGCAACGATACCATCCATAGAGAAAACACCGTCTGTTACAATAATTTTAAAACGATGATTTTGCTTGTTTGCTTCAATCAATTGTGTTTCCAAATCAACCATATCATTATTTGCATAACGATAACGTGCTGCTTTACAAAGGCGAACTCCGTCAATAATAGATGCGTGATTTAGTGAATCTGAAATAATTGCATCCGCTTTATTCAATAATGGCTCAAAAACCCCTCCATTTGCATCAAATGCTGCAGCATATAAAATAGTGTCTTCACAATGAAAAAATTCAGCAATTTTCTCTTCCAATTCTTTATGAATATCTTGTGTTCCGCAAATAAAACGAACAGATGACATTCCGAAACCATGAGAATCTAACGTGTCTTTTGCTGCCTGAATTACTTCTTTATTATTCGATAATCCTAAATAATTATTGGCACAAAAATTAATTACTTCTTCACCTGTTGACACTTTAATTACTGCATCTTGTGAAGTAGTTATAATGCGTTCTGATTTATATAATCCAGCATTTTTAATCTCTTGAATTTCGTTTTGTAAGTGTTCTTTTATATTTCCGTACATATATGTAAAATTAAGCATAAAAAAGCCTACATAATATTCTGTAGGCTTTTAATATTTGTTAAGGTTATATTATTATTCTTTTTTATTCATCATTCCTAAAACAATTCCGATAGCAGCACCTGTAATTGCTCCTGAAATTATAGTAATAACCACATCAATTGCGATGTTTTGATAATTTGGTTCTTGTGAAGCATACATAAAGAAATTCATTGATAAAGCATAGAATAAGGCTATTGCCGCTCCTCCTTTTGCTCCTGTCATCCAAGTACTAATGTTTGCCCATTTTGTAAAAACATAAGCCAATAATGCGGCAAAAGATAAACATCCTAAAAAGATAAAAAGCATACTTCCTCCTTGAGGATATAAATCTGTAAATAGTATTCCATAGAATAACCATCCTAATAAAAAGTAAACAATTGCGCCGGCTATAGAACCTGCAATAAAATTTGAAATTTTCATAATAAATAAATTTAAGTTAGTTAATTATTTAATCGTATCAAATATAGTAATTTTTTATAACTTTCTAAATATCAGTACATGAGGCTTTATATTTCTCTTTTAATTTTGATAACATTTCTATTGTCATTGACTTTAAATCATATTTTGGATTCCAATTCCAATCTTCTCTTGCAGCAGTATCATCAATCAGTTTTGGCCAACCATCAGCAATCTCTTGTCTAAAATCTGGCTTATAATCAACCTTAAAATTCGGACACTCTTCTTTAATTGCTGATGTAATCTCTTTTGGAGAAAAACTCATACTCGCAATATTATACGAAGTTCTAATTTTAATTTTTTCTTTTGGAGCGTTCATGAGTTCTATAGTTGCTCTAATAGCATCATCCATAAAAATCATTGGTAAAACAGTGTCATCCTTCAAAAAACAAGTAAAATCCTCATCTTTTACTGCACTATGATATATTTCAACTGCATAATCTGTAGTTCCGCCTCCAGGAAGTGATTGATAGCCAATAACTCCAGGATAACGCAACGAGCGAATATCCAAATCGTATTTTTTAAAATAATACTGAGCCCAATTTTCTCCTGATGCTTTACTAATTCCGTAAACTGTTTCTGGATTCAAATAAGATTCTTGTAATGTGTTTTCTCTATCAACTGCATCACCAAAAACAGCGATTGAACTTGGAAAAAAGACTTTTTCAATATTATTTAATCTTGCAACTTCAAAGACATTGAGCATCATAGTCATATTAAGATCCCATGTTCTCAATGGATGTTTTTCTCCGTTGGCAGATAATATAGCCGCTAAATGATAAATTTGTGTTACCGAATATTTAAGAACCACATTCTCAATTGCATCATAATCTGTAGCATCTAACAATTCAAAAATACCATTGAAATTTGGTTTTGGACTAATATCAGAAGCTATTACATTTTCTTTCCCATACAATTCTTGGAGTTCGTTTCCTAAAACAGTACCTAATTGTCCATTTGCTCCAATTATCAAAATTGTATTTTTATTCATTCTTTTTTATGATTTTACTAAAAAAAGTGTCGTAAATTAAATAATCTTCAATGTACAAATTTAAAATATTGAATGTAGATAACGAAATAATAAATTGTGTTTTTTTAAAATTTTATATCTTCTTTATTTACTGTAAATTAGCAGCAAAATATTTTCAATGCAAGTGCCAGAACTTCCTGATTTAATTCTTTATGCAATCCCATTCTTTGTGATTACACTACTTATTGAGGGGTATATTATCATAAAACATACGCCTAAAACATATGCTACTAAAGATGCTGTGACATCAATTTTAACTGGACTTATTGGAAATGTAATTATCGGAAACCTCATAACCAAAGTGATTCCGCTAATAATATTTACTTATATATGGGAACATTATAGACTAACTACAATTCCTTTTGTTTGGTGGTCTTGGTTGTTGATTTTTTTCTTAGAAGATTTTGCTTATTA
>CALIIP010000061.1 GCA_938018045.1 uncultured Flavobacteriaceae bacterium | reverse complement strand
TTGTTTTCACAGTTTTCTGGAAGTTTACCACAATAACCACATGCTTCACCATCTTGGTTCAACATCGGATTTTGACTAGCGCAAGTTCCTGCAAATTCGCCGTCTTTTTTCGCCCATAATTTGATTGCTATTCCCGCAACTGCCAATGCTAATAAACCGATTGTGATAAAAAGTAGTTTCATAATAAAGTGTATAATTTATGATGGTACAAAGTTACGAAATTGTATTGAAATAATAAGAGAATAAATTTACTGTCATTCCTGCCTTCGCAGGAATGACAATGGATGATGAAATGTTTTAAATAAATAAGTATATTGCTTGCTAAAGTTTATTAAAACGGAATTTCATCTTGAAGTAAACTAAAATTTATGAATATAATCGAAGAGTTAGTAAAAAAGCATCAAGGAGAGTATTCTCAAGAATTTGAGAAATCATCAAATATGATAAGTGGACATTATACTTATCAGCCACAGCAAGGAATAGTAATAATTGACGGGACCAAAATATCTATTAATATAAAGGCTGTTGGTGGAGCCTCAAGAACAGCAGAGCCTTATAGAATTGTTTTGCATTTAGGTGAAAACTACGAATCAAGACTTGAAATTTTCCCTAAAACTAATCTAAAGCGATTTATCGAGTTTTTCACTTCAAGTAAAAACCCTACAAATTCAATTATTGTAAATAAACAATTCTGTTTCAGTGGTGATAAAGGCTTAATTACAAAACTTGGGATTGATTATTCTTTCTGTAATATGATTCAAGATGAGAATGCTTACATCTTAATTGGTAAAAAGTATCCTAATCATATCGTTTTAACTCCATCTTACGGAATTAATAGTATTGAGCATTTTGAAAAATTACTTTCAATACTAAAACTGATTGAAGGAAAAATTAAAGGTTATAATAAATAGTTAATATTATGATTGTATGAATTCGGAAGTCATTCAAACACCTCCGATTTTACAAGTTCGTCTGAAACAAGTTTTCGCCAAAGTTTGTTCTGCTCTTTATTTCTTCCATGATTTGTTTCTGCGTCTAGTTTGTTTTGAAATATTGAGCATTCTTCCCATAGCACCTTGTAGTCAGCCCAAAAGCGCTCATATGTTTTCCTTTTTGCTAATATATTTTTATAAAATTGTCTTCTAATTTTCCGAGCATATAATTCGGCAATATCAAAGTGTAGTTGCTCGTGTGCCAATACAACTGTATCAAATTTAGCCAAAGACCAAGAATGTTTTTTGTCAAACTCTGCCTGTACAGTCATGTTCTCATATCCTTGGATATTATCATTCTCGTCAACAGTAACTTCTTCAGGATTTATTCTAATTCTATAACTGGTTTTCGCTTTGCCAAAGTTTATGGAGTCAGTAACGCCTTGAAAGTCATTCCAAGTTAATTTCTTGGATTCTTCCCAAACAATTGTTGAATTGTCTTGAGAGTAGGTGAAACTCGTAAAAAAGATGCTTAAAATAAGTAAGAGGTTTTTCATTATATCACATTCACTTCGATGTCTAGAGATATATCAAACGTATTTTTTACCGTTTGTTGTATTTTTTGCGCAAGATTATAAATTTCTTTTCCTGTTGCATTGCCATAATTCACCAAAACTAATGCTTGATTTTTATGTACTCCTGCATCGCCAAAACGCTTACCTTTAAATCCGCATTGCTCAATGAGCCATCCTGCAGGAACCTTGAATGAATTTGTTGTTTTACCTCTCGACTTCGCTCGAGATGACATTGAAGAACTATCTTTACTTACTTTAACTTCGTAAAAAGGTATGTTTGGATGTTTCTCTTGTAGTTTTTGAAAAGCCTCTTTAGAAATAACTGGATTCTTAAAGAAACTACCGCTATTACCAATCTCTTTTGGATTTGGTAGTTTGCTATTGCGTATATCTATAACAACATCAGAAATGTCTTTTATTGTTGGTTTATCAATTGCTCTTTTTTCTAATTCACTTTGAATTGCACCATATGAATAGTTGAGTTTATGCTTTTCTTTTGTCAATTTAAAAACTACAGAAGTGATGATGTATTTACCTTTCAATTCGTTTTTAAAAACAGAGTTACGGTAGCCAAAATCACAATCGCTATTTGAAAACGAATGTAACTTTCCAGTTGCAATTCCTATTGCTTCTAATTTGTGAAAAGTATCTTTGATTTCAACACCATAAGCGCCAATATTCTGCATAGGACTTGTACCAACGTTTCCTGGAATAAGCGATAAGTTTTCTAATCCTCCAAAATTATTTTCGATACACCAAAGTACAAATTCATGCCAGTTTTCTCCAGCGTTTGCTTTTACATACACATGCTTTTTGGTTTCTTTTATCACAGAAACCCCTTTTAAAGCTACGAGTAAAGTTAATTTATTTATATTGTTGATTAACAGAATATTACTCCCTCCACTTAAAATAAAAACATCTTTATTTTTTGATAAAACTTCACGTAATTCATCAATAGAAGTAGCGCTAAAAAAATCGCTAGCTATCGCATCAATTCCGAAAGTATTGTAAGGTTTAAGTGATATGTTTTTTTGAATATTCACTAATCTTTATAAACCTTTAAAGCTTGTTTTAAAATATTAATTGCTTTTATTAAGCTCTCATTATTTAAAACAT
>CALIIP010000060.1 GCA_938018045.1 uncultured Flavobacteriaceae bacterium | reverse complement strand
TCCTGGAAGCACAACACATCAACAATTAGATGAAGCAGCGCAAGAATCAGCAGGAGTATCTGGAGATTTAATACGCTTGTCTGTTGGTATTGAAGATATTGATGATTTAAAGGCTGATTTAAAAGAAGCATTTGCAGTTGTAAAAGAAACAGTTTCATCTTAAAAATTTAAAAAATGAGTGATTTAAAATTTACGGTAGCAGGAGAAAGTACTTCTGCTACTCAATTTATAGGTAAAGCAAGACATTTTGAATTAATAGTAGATGAGCCTGAAGCTTTAAATGGTACAGATAAAGATGCAAACCCAGTAGAATACATTTTGGCAGGTTTTGCAGGATGTGTAAATGTGGTTGGTCATTTAGTAGCTAAAGAACTTGGTTTTAAAATTGATAAACTTAAGATAGAGGTTTCTGGAGATATTAATCCTGAACGTTTTCTAGGAGTATCAAATAAAGAAAGAGCAGGTTTTAAAAGCATTCAATTGAATCTTCTTCCAGATACGGATGCACCAATAGAAATCTTGGCGAAATGGTTGAAAATTGTAGAAGAAAGATGTCCAGTTAGAGATAACTTAACAAACGAAACTCCCGTGAAAATTTCGGTTGAAAAAAAATATAATGTATCGTAAATGAAAAAAATGCAATATATTTTAATTCCAGATTATGTTAATCAAAATGGTAAGACAACTACTATTCAGTTGTCTTACCAAACTTTTGGCAGACCAATAAATGATGCACCTATTGTTTTAGTAAACCATGCGTTAACAGGTAATTCTGAAGTAATTGGAGAAAATGGCTGGTGGAATGATTTGATTGGAGATAATAAGTGTATTGATACAAATAATTACTGCATATTAGCTTTTAATGTTCCTGGAAATGGTTTTGATAATTCAGAAGAAAGTTTAATTAATAATTATAAAGATTTTACAGCAAGAGATATTGCTAAAATATTTGCTAATGCACTTGAACAATTAAAAATTACAGAATTATTTGCTGTAATTGGAGGTTCTGTTGGTGGAGGAATTGCTTGGGAATTGGCTGCTCACAAACCAAACTTAATTGAACATTTAATTCCAGTTTCTTCAGATTGGAAATCTACAGATTGGTTAATTGCAAATTGCCATATTCAAGATGCTATTTTAAATAATTCTAGTCAACCTTTAGTTGATGCTAGAATGCATGCAATGACATTGTATAGAACACCAGAATCTTTTACTCATAAATTCAATAGAAGCAAAAAGAATAGTAATTTATTTAATTCTGAAAGTTGGCTCAATTATCATGGAGAAAAACTTAATAGTCGTTTTAATCTTAAAGCCTACAAATTGATGAATCATATATTAAAAACAATAGATATTACTAAAAATAGAGGTTCTTTTATAGATATCGCTTCAAAAATTTCATCAAATATTCACATAATAACTATCACTTCAGATTTGTTTTTTAAACCTGAAGAGAACTGGAAAACATATAAAGAATTGAATGAAATTAAGGATAATGTATACATCTATGGAATCGAATCAATTCATGGTCATGATGGTTTTTTAATTGAATTTGAACAATTGTCAAATTTCTTAAATCCAATATTCTCTAACTAAAACATAGATAATTGCGCATCGTTATCGCCTTGTTTTTTACCAATATATTCAAAAAACATTTTCTCTGTACTATGTGCAGTAATAGTCATCAATAAAGAAATTGGATATTTTGGATTGCCATAAAAGTTAGTCGCAAATGAGCGCCTGCATATATGAGATGAAACTAGTTTATACTTTTCAAAATTCCCTTCTTCATTTCGCTTGGTTTCATTATTATAAACACTTCCTTTTTCTATAGTATTCAGATTAGCAACTTTACATAACTGTTTCAAATACCTATTAAACAAAGATTTATTGCTTTCAAAATTCTCTGCAAATGCTGGCGGAAATTCACCATTCCTTTTTAATAAGATGCGTTTAATTTCTATATGCATCGGAATTTGAACCAATTTTCCTGTCTTAATTTGTTTTAAAACTATTATTTCAGAGTTGTGTGTTTTTTGAACCGAAGCGCTATCAATCTGTAATAAATCTGAAACTCGCTGTCCTACATAACATCCTATTATTAGCCAATCTCTGGCAATTTTATGATTTTCTTTAGAAAAATTTGTGCTTTTTATTTGATCAAGTTCTGCAAACGTAAGAATCGTTTTTGTGGCTTTAACAGTATATCCTTTAAAATAACTTAATTCTCTGTTTACATGTATTCCGTTTCGTTGAGCATCTAAACAAATACTTTTAATAAATTTTAAATAACGTCCTATTGTATTATCACTAAGCCTATGAACATCAGAAAAATAATGTATTAACTCACTTCTAAGTTTTAAATCAATCTCTTTAAATACGATTTTATTCTTATGATAAATTTCAAATTCTACTAATTTTTTTACAATTGTGCTGTATTTCTTTTGCGTAGCTATAGCAAGTTCTGGTTGATTTTTTATAAAATTTTCTCCGTATGATGTTAAAGAATCTAAGTCAGCAGTCATTTCAGGTATTTAAGACACTCAAATTTAAGTATAATTTTTGTTTAACATCAATTTCATGCATCAATTTATTAGAGTGGGATTTTTATTTTTATCTTGCAGATAATTAAATTTTCTATTTGAAGCGAGTAATAATTTCTGTAACCAATGATTTGTCTAACGACCAACGCGTTTTTAAAGTGTGTAACACTTTAAAAGAACTCGGTTATGAAATTTTATTAATCGGAAGAAAATTACCAAATAGTTTGCCGCTAGAAAGAGCTTACAAAACATATAGAATGAGATTGCTTTTTAATAAAGGTTTTCTTTTTTATGCTGAATACAATACAAGGCTATTTTTGAAATTGCTATTTAGCAAGAAAGATATTTTACTTGCAAATGATTTAGACACTTTACTACCTAACTATCTTATTAGCCGATTTTTAAATAGAAAATTAGTGTATGACAGCCATGAGTTATTTACTGAAGTTCCAGAGTTAACTAACAGACCAAGAGTTCGGAAAATATGGTTAAAAATTGAACAATATATTTTTCCAAAACTAAAAAATTGCTATACAGTAAACACAAAAATAGCAGAGATATACACCAAAAAATACAATGTTAATGTTGGTGTAATTAGAAATATAGCATACAAACTTTCAGATACATCAATAAATAAAACATTTGCAAAAAAAATAAAAGGAAATCATAAAATGCTAATTCTTCAAGGTACAGGGATTAATGTTGATCGCGGTGCAGAACAAGCTGTTGAAATGATGCAGCATCTTCAAAACACACTTTTATACATTATTGGAAGTGGAGATGTTTTTGATAAATTGAGATCGCAAATTTCTGAATTAAAATTAAAAAAAAAAGTAACCATCCTTAATAAAATTCCATATTCTGAATTGATAGAATATACTAAAATCGCAGACTTAGGTTTGTCTTTAGATAAAAACACTAACTTGAATTACGAATACAGTTTGCCAAACAAAATATTCGATTACATACAATGTAACACTCCTATTTTAACATCCAATAGAGTTGTAATTGCGAAAATTGTAAAAGATTACAATATTGGTTTGGTTGTAAAAACACATGATCCAAAATTACTGGCAGAAAAAGTTCAAAATATTTTTGAAAATCAAGAACTTTATGATACTTGGAAAGAAAACCTAGTTTCAACTAAAGAAAATTTTAATTGGGAAAACGAATCAATAAAATTAAAAGAAATATATTCTAACTTGAAATGATTTTAATCTACTCAAATATCGTTTCAAACAGACTAAAATATACTCTTGAAGTAGTTTTTAAACATATTCTAAAATCAGAGTATAAAATAGTAGATTTAGAAACCTTTAAAAATAATAGTATAAATGCAAAACTAAATTACAGTCATGAAGTTCTTGAAAATTGTGTTCAGATTATTCCATGTGATTTACTCTTTGAAGAAAATATAATTTTACAAAAAATTGAAGTAGAGTTAATTAACGGCATTCCATATTTCTTTAGAACCGCTTCAAACAACACTTTAAATCACGATATACTTGCTTCAATATTTTATATGACAAGTAGATATGAAGAGTATTTACCTTCAAATTTAGATATTCATGAACGATTTCAAGCAGAGAGTTCTTTGGCTTATAAACATGGTTTTTTAGAGATTCCGATAGTAAATATTTGGGCTTTAAAACTTAAAAAAAACTTACTTTCAAAGTTTCCAACACTTGAATTTCAAAAGCAAAGATTCAAACACATAAATACTTTTGACATTGATGATGCATATGCTTACAAAGGGAAAAACTTCTTTCGCCTTTTTGCAAGTACACTTCAATCACTTTTGAAATTAAAAACATCAGATTTAAAAAATCGATATAATTATTTGATAAAAAAGGAGAAAGATCCATACGATACATATAGCCAAATTGAATCTTTAAATGGCACAATAGATTCTGAGTCTATATTTTTCTTTCTCGTTGGAGAATATGGTAAATATGATAAAAATTTACCGCATACTTCTGCT
>CALIIP010000059.1 GCA_938018045.1 uncultured Flavobacteriaceae bacterium | reverse complement strand
TGGATTATGTATATGATGACTGTATGTATATGTTTACGGATGGTCAACGTAATAGAATGCGTGCTATCTTCCTACCAGGAGGATCTAGATCTACTATGGTTAACTAATATTAGTTTTATAAAAAATAAAAAGGCGTCAATTGACGCCTTTTTTTATACTTTACATGTAAATATATAAATCATGAAACTTCTTATATACAGTTTTTTTTCTCTATTGATGCTTTCAAATTGTGATACACAATCACATGAAGATTTCACATTAAATTATAGCGCTGCAACGCGTGGTAGTTCAATTACTTTGGATGCTAATTCTTCTGAAATACAATATTCAGATATGAATGGTGATAAAAATATTACACTAAATAAAAGCCAATGGGATGAAATAAAAGAATTGATTTCTAAAATAGATGTAGATGAGATTGAAAACCTTGAAGCGCCATCTAATGGAAGTCATACCGACAGAGCACTAGTTGCTACTCTAAGTATTACAATTGGCGATAAAACTTATGAATCTGTGAATTTTGATCATGGAAATCCTCCTAATGAATTGAAAAAATTGATTGATAAGTTATTTGAAATAGTTAAATAATAGTTTTTTATTTTCTACCAAAATCAGCTGGAATTTCTCCCCAAGCCTTTGTTTCCCATTTCAAAATGATGTTACTATTTATCATTTCTGGATTTTTATGAAGCCAAGCCAATGCTCTATCTACCAATTCAAAAATTTGCTGATTTTCTGAAGTTCTTTTTATCGTTGTCTTTAACTTTTTTTTCCAAACCCAACTTATTGCTGTTCTACTATCAGAATATATTGGTAAATCTAACTTGTTTTTCTTAAGATATGCCAAACCATGAACCAAGGCCAAAAATTCCATGAGATTATTACTTCCGCCTTTAAACGGACCAAGTTTAAACAATTCAGTTTTAGTATCGGTATAAACACCTTGATATTCAGCTATTCCTTTATTGTTGCAAGCGCCATCAACAGCAATCGTATTCATAATCGGTTTGCCAATTCGTTTTAATTCTGATGCAGATAATTTTACTTTTTTTGTGTCTTTTCCTATATAATCGACATAGTTTCCTTTGAATGCCTTTTCGGCTTCTACCTTTGAAATAAATGATTTGTATTGTGCTCCTTGAAAGTTTGTAATATGCTTTTTACAGACATTCCAAGAAGTAAAAATTCCTGTTTTATGTCCGCTCCAAACAACGTAAAATTTCTTTTTAGACATCAATATTGTTTTTAATTACATCTTCTATCACTTTCGGAAAGTGTTTTTGCTCTAAAATGTGAATCTTATTTGCGACATCTTCAGGAGTGTCAGAAGGTGAAATTGCGGTTTTTGCTTGAAAAATGATTGCTCCTTCATCATAATGCTCGTTTACATAGTGAATAGTGATTCCTGTTTCACTTTCTTTATTCGCCACAACTGCTTTGTGCACATTCATTCCATACATTCCTTTTCCGCCATAATTTGGCAATAATGCAGGATGAATATTTATTATTTTATTAGGAAATGCCTCAACAATATGTGCTGGAATACGCCATAAAAAACCTGCTAAAACAATTAAATCTGCTTCTTCATTTAAGAATTTTAAGACCTTTTCTTCGGATAAGAATTCCGAACGATTAAAAGATAAACTGTTGATATTTAAATTTTTAGCCCTTTCAATAACTTTGGCATCCTTATTGTTTGTAAGTATATGTACTACAGATGCTAAACTACTTTGTTTAAAAAAACGGCTGATATTTTCGGCATTAGTTCCCGAACCAGAAGCAAAAATTACAATACGTTTCACGATAGTTATATATTTGTAGTCAACAAAAAAAAGAATAAATATTAACAATTACGAAGAATAACATAAAAATATGAACAATTTTTTTTATCTTGCTCTTCATATTTCTCGAGCTAAATGGAATTATCCAAAATAAGTTTTTTATTTTTGCCGAGAATTTAAATTTAAAAATTAAAAAATTATGTCAGACATTGCATCAAGAGTAAAAGCCATTATCATAGATAAATTAGGCGTAGATGAAAATGAAGTAACAACAGAAGCAAGCTTCACAAATGATTTAGGAGCAGATTCACTAGATACAGTAGAATTAATTATGGAATTCGAAAAAGAATTCGATATTCAAATTCCAGATGATCAAGCAGAAAATATTGGAACTGTAGGTCAAGCTGTAAGTTATATAGAAGAAGCAAAATAGTATAATACTAAACTACGAGTTCAAATTTTTTGAACTCGTAGTTATTTTTAGCATACAATACCATCTTTTTATGAATCGAGCATATTAAAAGATTTCTCACGAAAGAGAATAATTAATTGCGAACGGCATGTGACCGTTAAAAACAATACATAAAATACATGAAATTAAAACGCGTTGTAGTTACTGGACTTGGTGCTCTTACACCAATAGGTAATAATTTAGAAGAATATTGGAATGGATTGGTTAATGGTGTCAGCGGAGCTGCTCCAATTACTCATTTTGATGCGTCTCTGTTTAAAACACGTTTTGCTTGTGAAGTCAAAAACTTTGAAGTTACAGACTTTATCAATCGAAAAGATGCTAGAAAAATGGACAAATTTACACAGTATGCAATGGTAGCTGCAGAAGAAGCCATTAAAGATGCTAACGTAGATTTAGAAAAAATCAATAAAGATAGAGTTGGTGTTATTTGGGGCGCTGGAATTGGAGGATTAGAAACTTTTCAAAACGAAGTTTTAAACCTTGCAGCAAACGATCTAAACCCAAGATTCAATCCTTTCTTTATACCAAAAATGATTGCAGATATCGCTCCAGGATATATCTCAATTCAATACGGATTTAGAGGTCCAAACTTTACAACAGTTTCTGCTTGTGCATCATCGGCAAATGCCATTATTGATGCCTTTAATTATATACGATTAGGAAAAGCAGATATGTTTGTTACTGGTGGCTCTGAAGCTGCTGTAACTATGGCAGGAATTGGCGGTTTTAACGCTATGCACGCACTTTCTACAAGAAATGATGATCCTACAACAGCCTCAAGACCATTTGATCAAAATCGTGATGGTTTTGTTCTTGGTGAAGGAGCTGGAGCACTTATATTAGAAGAATACGAACATGCAATTGCTCGAGGAGCAAAAATTTATGCAGAAGTTGGCGGAGGCGGAATGTCTGCCGATGCACATCATATTACAGCTCCTCATCCAGATGGATTAGGCGCAAAAAATGTAATGTTAAACTGTTTGGATGATGCTGGATTAAAACCTGAAGATGTTGATGCAATCAACGTTCATGGAACGTCTACTCCTCTTGGAGATATTGCAGAAACAAAAGCAATTAAACACGTATTTGGTGATCACGCATATACAATGAATATCAATTCTACAAAATCGATGACTGGTCATTTACTTGGCGCAGCAGGTGCTATTGAAGCAATTGCTTCAATTATGTCGATTGTAAAAGGAATTGTGCCACCAACTATCAATCATTCAACTCAAGACGAAGTAATTGATAACAAATTAAACCTTACGCTTAATAAACCTCAAAAACGTGATGTAAAGATTGCGATGAGTAATACTTTTGGGTTTGGAGGACACAATGCTTGTGTGCTTTTCAAAAAAATGGATTAACTTCTAATGGGATTTATTAATAAAATAATAAAAAGTCACTCAAAAAAAGATGACTATTTGTTTAATGAATTAAAATCAATACTAGGATTCTCTCCTAGAAAAATATCTATTTATCATAAAGCATTTGTCCATCGTTCTATAAAAGAAACAACTGAATTAGGGTTTCCAAAAAATTATGAACGCTTGGAGTTTTTAGGTGATGCAGTATTGGGTGCTGTAATTGCATCTTATTTGTTTAAAAAAGTTCCTTCAGGAAATGAAGGGTATCTTACCCAAATGCGTTCAAAAATAGTAAGTCGTGAGCATCTAAATGAAATTGGAACTGATCTAGACTTAATAAGACTTGTAAAGAGTAACGTGTCAAAATCTAAGTTTGGTGAAAACATTAATGGTAATATTTTTGAATCTCTAATTGGTGCTATATATTTAGATAGAGGCTATAAATACTCTAAAAAATTTATATATAAGAGCGTCATAAAACCTTATGTAAACATTCCAATGTTAGAAGGTAAAATAACGAGTTATAAAAGTTTGTTTATTGAATGGTGCCAAAAAGAGAAGAGAGAATTTGATTATGATGTTTTTGATGACAGTGGTAAAAACGCTGTTAAACACTTTAGTGTAAAACTGTCTTTAGATAATAAAGTTATTGCTAAAGGTAGGTCAACTTCAAAGAAAAAAGCAGAAGAGATTGCTTCAAAAAGAGCATATTTTGCTTTTCAAAAAGAAATTTCTAATGGCTAACTAAAACGTTATAGCCTTTTCTTATATATATTGAGTTAAGTTACTAAAACAATCCTTAATTTAGCGTTTCCTATATAGTTGATTGGTTATGCAAATACATTCTTTAAATTTAGTTGATGATTATTCCTTGATAGGTATTCATACTTCAGAAGAAGATTTTAGATTGGCTTACCTTTTAAATTCAAATTTAAACACAAAATTTACGCGGTCAAATTTTAATTTAGATTTTAAAAATAAGAACGCTTCATTCCCTATTTTTGAGTTTATAAACGAAGAAAAACAATTAGCAACATATCTAATTTCAAATAAACATGTAGGAAATACGAGTGAAAATTCTACTATAAATTTGTTCTCACAGAACGAATTTTTTAGCAGTACAACATATTTGATCCGTGAAAAAAAGAATGTGGATTATTTTATGAAAATTGAAGGTGATATTTCTACTAAAGAAATTTTAAAGACTATTGAGAAACTAAATAAAATTAGTCAAGTAGTCACTTCATATCATATAAATCCTTTAAAACTGAGTTCAAAAGACTTTTTAATATTTTAATATATGGCTAGCACAAAAAAAACAAAAATAGTTGCAACACTTGGTCCTGCTTGTGATTCACCAGAAATGCTTGAAAAAATGAGTCTTGCTGGTGTAAATGTTTTTCGAATAAACTTTTCTCATGCCGAACATGATCATGTAAGAGAAACAGTTGCAAATATTCGTGAAATGAATGCTAAACTTGGCCATAATGTTGCCATTTTAGCCGATTTACAAGGTCCAAAATTGCGTGTTGGTGATATGGGTGAAGGTTTCAAACTTATAAAAGGGAATACATTTGTATTCACAACAACAAAATGTAAAGGTTCTGCTGAAAAGGCTTTTATGACTTATAAAAATTTCCCGAAAGATGTAAATGTTGGTGAGAAAATTTTGGTAGATGATGGGAAGCTGTGTTTTGAAGTTATTGAAACAGACAATAAAACTGAAGTAAAAACTAAAGTTTTGGTTGGTGGTATTTTAAATTCTAAAAAAGGAGTAAACCTACCAAACACCAATATATCTCAACCTGCATTAACCAAAAAAGATATTAAAGATGCCATTTTTGCGTGCGAAATTGAAGTAGATTGGTTTGCTTTGTCATTCGTAAGAACACCTGAAGATTGTAAAGATTTAGAGAGATTAATAAACAAACATTCTGATTGTAAAATACCAATTATTGCTAAAATTGAGAAACCAGAAGCAGTTAAAAATATTGACTCAATTGTTCGTTCTTGTGATGGTTTGATGGTTGCTCGTGGTGATTTAGGTGTAGAATTACCGATGGAGCAAGTTCCCTTAATTCAAAAGATGTTGGTTGAAAAAGCAAAATCTGCAAGAATTCCTGTGATTATTGCAACGCAAATGATGGAAACTATGATTAGTAATCAAGTGCCAACAAGAGCTGAAGTAAATGATGTTGCCAACTCAATTATGGATGGTGCAGATGCGGTAATGCTTTCTGGAGAAACATCTGTAGGAAAATATCCTGTACTGGTTATAAATCAAATGAGAAGAATAATTCAAAATGTTGAAAATTCACCTAGAATCAATGTTCCAAAACGTATTCCACATATATTAACAGATCGTTATATCACAAAATCTATCTGCTACCATGCAGCAAGTATGGCAGGAAATGTAGAAGCGAAAGCAATTCAAACGTTGACAAATAGTGGTTATACAGCGTTTCAAATTTCGGCTTGGAGACCTAATGCAGATATATTAGCATACACTTCAAATAAACGAATCTTATCAAGACTTAACCTACTTTGGGGAGTAAAGGCGTTCTTTTATGACAAGATGGAATCGACTGATCAAACTATAAAAGATTTGAATAAAATCGCTATGGATCAAGATTATGTCAAGAAAGGAGATTTAGTAATTACTCTTTCTTCTATGCCTGTAAAAGAGAAAGGTATGGTGAATACTTTGCGTTTGACTCAGCTAAAATAGAGAGATTTAAATATTATTTTTGAGAGTTCTATCAATTTAAATTGAGTTAGTTATAAAAATTCTATATCTTTAACTGAATTAAAACTAACTATTATGGCTTTTAAAAATTATAGTGCTCCGAAAAAACAAGCAGATAAATCTTTAGGCAAACCAATTTTAGTCTCAGATTATATGACTACTAAATTGATCACTTTTAAACCAGAACAATCTGTTCTAGAGGTCATGGATCTGCTTATTAAAAATCGTATTTCTGGAGGTCCTGTTGTAAATGATAATGGCGAATTAATGGGAATTATTTCAGAAGGAGATTGTATCAAACAAATATCTGAAAGTCGCTATTTTAATATGCCAATGGCAGACACAAAAGTAGAAACTCATATGGCAAAAGAAGTTGATACAATTGATGGAAATATGAATATTTTTGATGCTGCAACAAAGTTTTTACAATCAAAAAGACGTCGCTTTCCTATCGTTGAAAACGGAAAATTGGTCGGACAAATAAGCCAAAAAGATATTCTAAAAGCAGCCTTAAATCAGAAAGGAAATAATTGGTAATTTTTAATAAGCAAACTCAATATTTTTTATAACTATCGTTGCATCATTTATGACAAATGGCGTTGGCATCATTTTTATATCTTTTCTTGGTTCAACTTTCAAAAGTTCGTTGGTGAATAAATCATATTTCACTTCTTGAAGTTCTAATGTTGGGTTTTCTTTTGAACCAATAATATACTCAAACTCCAACACTTCATTTGGTTTGGTAAAATAATAACTCAAGACATTTTTACGTTTTCCAGTATTAAAAATGTAAGATTGATCCTTAGGCTGTTTTAAAACTTCACCGTTTACAACAAAAGATTTAAAAGCAATAGAATCTTTTGCTAACAACTCTATTCTGTCTGCATTTCTTGCGGTTTCTATACGCAATTTTATATGCCTGTTTTCACCATAAATACTGTCTAATAAGATTGTTGTGATTGGAGTTTTTAAATCAATAGGTTCAGTCTTTTTATGTAATTTATAGTTAGAATAATATTTACTTGCTGTAGCATGCTGAATAAAACTACCTTTAGTTGGTTCATCAGTTAAATAAGCTTTGTTATATTCATTTACTTTGCCTTCAAAACTTGCCCAAAAAGCTTCATTATCATCAGAATTTAAGACGTAAACTAAACTTGTAGGTTGTTTTCTATCTTCAGAATAATCGGCTATAGAAGATGCTTTTATGAATGTGAAAATGGCAATTGTCAAAAATAAAAGATGTAATTTTTTTATGCTTTTATATTGATGAAAGATAGGAATCATTAATCCGAAAATAAGCACCACAAAAACTGAACTAATTGCCAACATTTTTAATCCCAAGCCTACTGGAAGCATTTGAATTAATGGTGTGAAAACTATCAATGTCGGAATTGCCAATAAAGCGATGACAATCAATTTATTTTCTGAAGTATTTGACGTCAATAAAACAAGTAAAGAAATCAATGCTAAGAATACTGGAAATATAAAAAATCCTGCTCCTTGTAGTTTTAAAACAATAAACAGGTTGAGAAGTATCCAAATGAAAATTGGAGCAATCATTAAATTTTGCGATGCATATTTTTTGAAATAACGCTTATAAATCCATATTGAAATTGCCAACGCCAAGATACTGAATGCAAAAATGTACCAATGACCGTTATAGGTGAATCCATGTAAAATATCGTTGTATTGTGGATGTATGGCTTTGAGTAATTTCCATCCAAAAACAGTTACTAAAGCACTTAAAGTTAAAGAAACTAAAAACGGGATAAAACCAATTAGCATTTCTTTTACAACTAATTTTCTTTTACTAATTCCAATGAATATCAGTATAAAAAATAAAACAAATGCAATGATAAATATTGGTAAAACCCATGAAAAAGGATACGTTATCAAACCGATTTTTGGGAAAGAGAAATAGATGTCGTCAGAAGTCGCATTGAGATTTTCTAAATTAGAATTTGCAAAATAAGGCATCAAAGTCATTATATAATCTCCTTGCTGCTCAAGTGTATTTCTGTCCAATCGCTCAAACGTATCTTGCGCTGTGTGATAATCAAAATGATCATCTATAAACGCAAAATTAAAACCATTGATGTTTGCATCTTCTCTAAAAACAGTTAAATCTGTATCATTTGGTAGCATTTTATAAATGCTGTACATCAATGAATTGGCAACTGGAAAATTTGGTTTTGCATTATTAAACGCTTTGATTAATTCTTTATTTCCGCCATTGGTTTCAAGTAACATATAACTTGGCCCTCCACTTCCACGCGCTTCAAAATTAAGAACCAATCCAACATCTTTTGTCCATTCATGATGATTTACAAAGGCATTTGCTCCTAGTAATCCAATTTCTTCGGCATCAGAAAATAAAATAATAATATCATTTTTTGGAGTTTTATTGCTAGCCAAAAAAGCACGAATTCCTTCTAAAATAGTTACAACACCACTTCCTGCATCACTTGCTCCCAAAGAAGAGTGCACAGCAGAATCATAATGTGCCAACAATAACAACGCTTTACTATTCGAATCAGAACCTTCAATTTTTGCTATAATGTTTTTTGTTCCTGAGGCTGCTTTCCACTTATTATTTATTGCAATTTGATCTTGAAGGGCAATTTCCAATCCAAGTTCCTCTAATTCTGAAACTAAATAATTTCGCACATTGCTATGCGCTTCACTTCCGACATAATGAGGTTTCTCAGATATTTTTTTTAAATGAACCAACGCTCTTTCAGTCGAGAATTCGGTTAATGGTGTATTTAAGTCTGATATTTTTGTTGGTAAAAGACTATTGAAACTATAATAAATTGTAGCAAGTATTATAAGTGCAGATATGGCTTTGGCGTATTTTTTCATTTTAAATTGATTTAATCAGTAAATAATAATCGTTTTCAAGGGCTAAATATCCTTGGTCGTACACGTAAAAATAGGTGTTTCCGGTTTTGGTTGTGTAAATTGATGTGAAGGTGTTAAAGTCAAAATTTTGACTTAATAACTTAACACGCGTAACTTTCGTTTTTCCTGTTGTGTTGAGTTTACAAAGTGTTTTGTAGTTTTTTCGCAAGCGATAATTCACATTCCGAATCATGTTTTTACTTTCCTTATCAACCTTGTTATTGTAGGTGTTTCTACAATAATCTGAACAGAATTTTTTATCAATTCTGCCTTTAAATGGCTCTGAACATTCTAAACATTTTTGTGCTTCCATCTCTTAACAATTTCTATATTTATTCTTCAATTTAATTCCTAATATTATCATTAAATTGATTTCCAACAATTTACACACAAATATATGAAAATTTATTCGAATGTAGTCGATTTCATTCAATTACTACCGAAAGTAACCGTTTAACAACCGATAATTTTTAGAAAGGTGTCGCATCTTTGCAGTGTCAAAACGAATTGACAAAAAACAAATTTAAATAATTATTAAAACCTTATCTTATGAGTACGTTAAGAAACAAAGTACAATTGATTGGAAACTTAGGAAACAATCCTGAAATCATCACTTTAGAAAGTGGTAAAAAATTAGCGAAATTTTCTATTGCAACAAATGAAACTTATAAAAATGCGCAAGGCGAAAAAGTTACAGACACACAATGGACAAATATTGTAGCGTGGAATAAGACAGCAGAAATTGTAGAAAAATATTTGGAAAAAGGAAATCAAATAGCAATTGAAGGAAAATTAACTTCTCGATCTTATGATGATAAAGATGGAAATAAACGTTACATCACAGAAGTTGTATGTAACGAATTATTGATGCTTGGTAAAAATTAAGTTGGAGAATTGCTTGAAAAAGAGAAAAAGGAGCGCAAATTTGTGCTCCTTTTTTTTTGATTACATTTGTAATCTGCATGAAAATTTAGGAAAATGAAAAACTTTAAGTTGATATTATTAATTGTAATTTTTATTTTTTGTGGTTATAAAATACTAGAAAAAAATAAACAAAAGGATAATGCTAAAGAAATCATTTCAGCAAAAATTGAGAAAGTTTTGTGTCAACCTAAGTATATGTTAACAGGAAGAAGAAACACAATTAGTAGTAAACTAAGGGTGAATTTTAATTTTAAAGAATATCATGTTATTATTTCACGTCTTGCTTGTAAAGAAGTGAAAGAAGGTGATTCAATAAATTTATATTATTCTGAAAAAGACGACGTACTCTTTTTTAACAATGAAGTAAAACAAAATTAATAACATTATATATTTAGTGAAAGGATGAACCAAAAACTCTAAAACAAATTATCAATTCTATTTTTTTGTATTGCTTGTTTTGCAATTACAAAAAGTAGTTGTGTATGCTTATTAAAATACGCAAAACGTTTGTCTGTCGTATAACCTTTAGCGTATCTATAATAAATTTGTTGTGCA
>CALIIP010000058.1 GCA_938018045.1 uncultured Flavobacteriaceae bacterium | reverse complement strand
TAGAGGCGTATATTCTTTCTGCATGTGTCCTGGAGGCGTAATCGCTCCTTGTGCTACTTCTCCTGGAGAAGTTGTAACAAATGGTTGGTCGCCATCAAAAAGAGATCAACCAACCTCTAATTCTGGAATTGTTGTGGAATTAAAATTAGAAGATTTTGCACAATTTAAAGACAAAGGGCCTTTGGCAGGAATGGAATTTCAAAAGCAAATAGAACAACACGCATGGAAACTTGGTGGAGAAACTCAAAGAGTTCCTGCACAACGCTTGGAAGATTTTACAAAAGGGAGATTATCAAATAATATTCCGCAAACATCTTATATGCCTGGAACAACCTCTGTGGAATTGGGTCAAGTATTGCCAAAATTTATTCACGAAACGTTACAAGAAGGTTTTAAACAGTTTGGGAAGTCTATGTATGGTTATATGACCAACGACGCTGTTGTGCATGCTCCAGAATCAAGAACTTCTTCTCCTGTACGTATTCCTAGAGATTATAAAACTTTAGAACATACGCAAATAAAAGGTTTGTATCCTTGTGGTGAAGGTGCTGGCTATGCTGGCGGAATAATTTCTGCAGCGATTGATGGAGAGAAATGTGCGGAACAGATTTCTTTTAAAAAAATTTGAGTTATAAATGTTGAATTATGAGTGTTGAATGTTGAGTTTCTTAAACTATTATCATACTACACCATTAATTCATTATCGCATTACATCATTATCTCATTAAATTTTCCCTCTCAACATCTTTATCTTAATATTAAACGCAGCATACAACAATGTTGTAAACGGACTTAAATAGTTGAAAAATGCATATCCAGCATATGAGAACGTATCTACTCCAAGTACACTTGCTTGATATGCTCCACAAGTATTCCAAGGAATTAAAACCGAAGTAACAGTTCCTGCATCTTCCAAAGTTCTACTCAAGTTTTCTGGTGCTAAATTTTTATCTTCAAATGCTTGTTTGAACATTTTTCCTGGTATTACAATTGCCAAATATTGATCTGATGCAATAGCGTTCAATCCTAAACAACTAAAAACTGTACTTGCAAACAAGCCAAATACTGAAGTTGCTAATTTTAATAATTCTTTTGTTATTCTAGCCAAAGCTCCAATTGCATCCATAGCACCTCCAAAAACCATTGCACAAACTATCAATAAGATTGTCCACAACATTCCCATCATTCCTCCTGCACTAAATAAATCGTTTAATTTCTCATTATCTGTTGTTATCTGAGTATCAGAAAAAATAGCATTTGTAATAGATTTAAAACTTGATGTGGAAAGACTCTCTAAAATTTCTGGCTGAAATATAAATGCAAATACAGCAGCTAGTATAACTCCTGTTCCGAGTGCAATTAATGGTTTAGTTTTAGTGACAATCAGAGCAATTACAACAATCGGAACTATAAACAACCAAGGCGTAATATTAAATGTACTATCAATAGAACCTAATAAACCGCTTATATCTGCGTTTCCAGTTGTTTCTATATTCATACTGATTACAGAAAAAATAATCAATGTTACTATAATTGTTGGCACTGTTGTTAATGCCATATATCTAATGTGCGTAAATAAATCGGTTCCTGCCATTGCTGGTGCAAGATTGGTTGTATCACTCAATGGTGACATTTTGTCTCCAAAATATGCTCCTGAAATTACTGCTCCAGCAATCATTCCTGTTGATATTCCTAATGCGCTTCCTATTCCAATTAATGCAATACCAACGGTTGCTGATGTTGTCCAAGAACTTCCGGTTGCAATAGATATAATAGCCGCAATAATTACGGATGCTGGTAAAAATATTGCTGGATTTAAAACTTGAAGTCCGTAATAAACCATTGCAGGAATTATTCCGCTTACAAGCCAAGTTCCAGCCAATGCACCAACCAATAAGAGTATCAATACTGGAATAAAAATACTTTTCCAATTCTCCCAAACCTCAGCAATCATCGTGTTTATTGAAACTTTATTAAAAAAGCCTACTACTGCTGCAACAGCTGCACCCATTAACAAGATATATTGATTTGAATAATCTCCTAACCAAACACCATCTGCAATAAAAATATTGTATGCTAACAAACCCATTAAAATAAAAACAGGAATAAGCGCTTCCCATATATTCAACTCCTTGTTTTCAATAATTTTTTGCTCTTGAATATCTATTTCTGATAAATTGTTATTTTCGTTCATCTGTTCGTTTGTTATGAATTGTAATATTACGGTTTTTTGGGTACAAAAAAAAGTCTGTAACTTTTCAATTACAGACTTCGCAAATTATTATGAAATAAATTTTTATTTCTGAGCTAGAACATCAAAAGACATTTCTACTAAATCATCAATAGATTTATCTTTTATCACATCAACTAACTTAGTTGACTTGTATTCAATTCCAAATTCAGTTCTATCGATTTTAAAAGTATCGCTTTTAAAAGATATAAAACCGTTTGCTGATCCAAATGTTGCAGGAATAGTAATGTTTTTAGTAACTCCTTTTATAGTTAAATTACCGCTTACACTTATTTTTTCTTCTACATTCTTTACATCAGTAATTTCAAAAGTAGCAGTTGGAAACTTTGCAACATCAAAGAAATCTGCTGCTTTTAAATGACCAACTAAATCAGCATTTCCTTTTTTATCAGCAGGAATATCTAAACATACAATTGAATTCATATCAATTAAAAATTTACCTCCAGCTAATTTATTATCTGCAACATTTACATTTCCTTTAGAAATTGCTACTGTTCCATTATGAGAACCTGTTGGTTTAAAACCTTTCCAAGCCAATGTTGACTTATC
>CALIIP010000057.1 GCA_938018045.1 uncultured Flavobacteriaceae bacterium | reverse complement strand
CTGTTAAATAACCTTTTGCAAGGTCTAATAAGTTTATTGACATAATTTTTAATTAAAAGTTAATTTGTTATTTAAGTTAAGTATTCATAAAATATGACACAAGACACCAGTAATAGTCACATCTATAAATAAAACACAGGTACTTTTGGTTATTGTAAATTTTAGGTTTTGCGTAAGTAAAAAAAATATCAAATGCCTTAATTTCAAAATGTTATAATTTTATTCGTTGATTTTTAAGTATATTTGAATGACTATAAACTAACCATTCAATAAAATATCAACCATGAATTTTTCTAAAAAATTACTAAGAGTTACTATGTGTATATTTCTAATTTCTGTTGTTTCTTGTAAAAAAGAGAAGAGAGATTTACCATCTGCATTAAAAACGATTGACTTAAAACGAGGTGAATTATTGTTATGTAGTACCGAAGCCTTTGGAGAAATCAGTTTCTCGTTAAGTTGTAATTACGAAACTAGAGACACTTTTGAATTAGGTCTGGCATTATTACATTCATTTGAATATGCCGAAGCCGAGAAAGCCTTTGTGAGAGTTATTGATAAAGATCCTGAATGTGCAATGGCTTATTGGGGAGTTTCTATGAGTATCTTTCAATCATTGTGGATGCAAGCAGATTTGGCTTATTTAGAAAAAGGTAAAAAATTGCTTGCTATTGCTAGAACATTAGATATGGATGCTAAAGAGCGAGATTATTTAGAAGCCATTAGTGTGTTTTATGAGAATTGGGATTCAATTGATAAAATGACTCGAAAGAGAATGTATGAAGATAAAATGGAAACTCTTTATTTAAAATACAAAGACGATACAGAAGCCGCAGTATTTTATGCATTGGCAATTAGAGCAGCTGCAGATCCTTCAGATAAGGAATATATCAGGCAAAAGAAATCTGGAAACATATTAGAAGGACTTTTTAAAGAAAATCAAAATCATCCTGGAATTGCACATTATATTATTCATAATTATGATTATCCAGAACTTGCAAGTAAGGCTTTAACAACTGCTAGACGCTACGCTCAAATTGCTCCAGCATCTGCACATGCGCAGCATATGCCTTCTCATATTTTTACACGTTTAGGTTTGTGGCAAGAATCGATCGATACAAATATAAATTCTGCAACATCGGCTGTTTGTTATGCCGAGAGTGTGAATCCTAATGCAAATTGGTCTCAAGAAATTCATGCGAATGACTATTTAGTATATGCGTATCTTCAAATGGGAGACAATAAAAGCGCCCAAGAAGAAATTAATGAGATGGTTGAAGTAAAAGAAATATTCCCAGCAAATCATTTTGCAGCATCTTATGCACTTGTTGCTATGCCAGTTAGAATGGCACTTGAAAACAAGGATTGGAAACTTGCAACAAATTTAAAATTGCCTTCTATAGACTTTCCTTGGGAGAAATTATCTTGGGAAAAATCGATGTTTCATTTTGGTAAAGCATTGGGATATACTCATTTAAAGGATATAGACGCAGCAGAATCAGAATTGAAAACTTTAGTGATGTTGTATGAAAAATTATTAAGTTCTACTGATAATTACACGAAAACTTACAAAGCAGGTCAAGTAAATATCCAAGTAAAAACTATTGAAGGTTGGATTGCATTGGCTAAAGGGAATAAACAAGAAGCTTTAAAATCGATGCGAATGGCTTCTAAACTAGAAAGTGAGACTTCAAAGCATCCAGTAACTCCAGGAGAAGTTTTACCTGCTGATGAACTTTTAGGAGATATGCTCTTAGCCCTTAATTTACCAAAAGAAGCACTAGAAGCTTACGAAATTAATTTAATGGGACATCCAAATAGATTTAATGGTATTTATGGTGCAGCTGTTGCAGCAAAGAATTCAGGTAATAAAGAAAAAGCAACAATGTATTTTAATCAATTGATAGAATTAACCAAAGGAACTGATAGCAATAGATCAGAACTTGTGGAAGCAAAAAAATATGTGAGTTAGTTTTTTTTGAGATTGTTAAAACCATGTGCATAAGTATCTAAATTAGTTGTTTGCTACTTTTGGAAATAGTTTATTTTTGTTACAAACAAAACAACACTATGCCTACAACACAAGAGTTACAAGATTTTTCACAACAAGTACGAAGAGATATCGTGCGAATGGTACACGCAGTTCAGTCAGGACATCCTGGAGGTTCTCTAGGTTGTACGGAGTTTTTTACAGTACTATATCAAGAAATAATGGACTATTCGACCGATTTTACAATGGATGGAAAAGGAGAGGATTTATTTTTCTTATCAAATGGTCATATCTCACCAGTTTATTATAGTGTTTTAGCTCATAGCGGATTTTTCCCTGTATCAGAATTGGCAACTTTCAGGTTGTTAAATACACGTTTACAAGGACATCCAACAACACATGAAGGTTTGCCAGGAATCCGAATTGCATCAGGTTCGTTAGGTCAAGGAATGAGTGTTGCAATAGGAGCTGCACAAACCAAGAAGTTGAATAATGACAATAAAATTGTGTATTCATTGCATGGTGATGGTGAATTACAAGAAGGACAATGTTGGGAGGCAATAATGTACGCTGCTGGAAAAAACGTAGACAATCTTATTTCAACAATTGATTTGAATGGTCAACAAATAGATGGCTCGACAGATACTGTACTTCCAATGGGAAGTATAAAAGCAAAATTTGAGGCTTTTGGATGGGATGTCCTAGAAGTGAAAAAAGGAAATGACATTGAAAGTGTTATTGATGGTTTAAAAGAAGCAAAATCACGAACAGGAAAAGGAAAGCCTGTTTGTATTTTATTATATACAGATATGGGACATGGTGTAGATTTTATGGCAGGAACACATGCTTGGCATGGAAAACCACCTAACGATGCACAACTTGAAAGTGCATTGAACCAAAATCCTGTAACATTAGGAGATTACTAG
>CALIIP010000056.1 GCA_938018045.1 uncultured Flavobacteriaceae bacterium | reverse complement strand
TACAATTGGATTTCTACTATCTTCAGTATAAGATTCTTTACGTGCACCAACAAACTCAATTTCGATTTCTTCAAAACGAAGCATTGCAGTTCCGTATGTTTTAAAAACTTGAACTTTTGGATTGTTTGGTAATAATTCAGCAACTTTTTCTGCCAATTCTATTCCGTTACCAACGCATACAATATCAATGTCCTTTGCTGTGCCGCGATTTAAGATAAAATCACGCACAAAACCTCCAATTACATAAGAAGAAACATTTAGTTCTTCTGATGCCCTAGAAATGACTTCAAATATTTGGTGTTTTATAGCTGCTTTGTAGTTCATCAAAAAAATTATTCACGTATCACTTTTATAGTACCATCAACTTCTAATTTAATAATTCTAGAAGATTTTTTATTGATTCTATTTCGATGCAAATTTACAATATAGTCTACGCTCTCCAAAATTAAGGGTTCAATTTCTTGGAAAGATTTTGGTGTTGGAGAATTACTAATATTTGCCGAAGTTGACACAATAGGTTTACCAAATCTTTTTATCAATTTCCTGCAGAATTCATCTTTTACAATTCTTATTGCAACGGTATTATCAGAAGCAATTACGTTACTCGCCAAATTTTTAGGATTATTATAAATAATTGTTGTTGGATCTTTTATTGTATTTATGAGTTTTTTTAAACTTGGTGTTACTATAACATACTTTTGAAGCATATGTAATGAACTTACTAATATGACTAAACTTTTACTTTCGCTTCTATTTTTTATTTTATAAATTTTAGAAACAGAATTCGCATTTGTTGCATCACAACCAATCCCCCAAACAGTGTCTGTAGGATAAAGTATTGTTTTACTTTTTTGAATACTGATTATACTATTGGTGAGTTCTTGTTGCATTAATATTTAGTAATTTCTTTTTGACCTTCTGGAATTTCCGGTAACTTTATTTGATCACCAATAATTAGATTATACTCTTCTGGTGCAAAATCTTTTCTTCCGTCAGAAGGATAAAAAGTAATTTCTCCAAAAATTGTTTTTCCATTTACAGAATAAAAATCTACTCTAGAAAATGGAAGTCTTCCTGCAAGTTTCTCAGCAAGAACCATCATCTCATCAAAATTTGATGGTTTCTCAACTTCTTTTTCATACATAAGTGTTTTTCCAATTGTATAAAACGGTTGTTTGACCCAATTAATATCATAGAAACACCTATAATCTTTTATTCCTCTTTCAATGTCTATTTGTAAAAATTGTGGTTTACCATTAAAACAAAAAAACTTATAGTCATTTATAACATCTTTACCTTCTTCACTCAAATATTTCTCAACAGTTAGCCTAGGTTTCACATCTTTATATGCCCATTCCATTCCTGTTTTATAATATTGATTGATTCCCATCCATTTGTTTAGCAACTTTTTTGATGCATTCCAATCCAATTTCGTTTTATCTTCAACTATCAAATTAAAACCACTACCATGAACACCTTTTATCACGAACTGACTAGGTAATAAATCAAAATCTATTTCTTTAACTGAATCATAAACACCATAACATTCATTAACATATTCTTCTCCAACAGTATCAATAACATATTGTCTAACTGCATACTTATCAACCATTTGATTTAAAATCTTTGGTTTATAAAAAACTTTTAGCCATTGAATTTTCTGATTATATTCTTTTGGATTTTTTAAATCTAATTTCTTTCCTGTATAATATTCATATGAATAACGAACGTAACGTTTTTGAGGTAAAAACATCATTTTCCTTAAATACCTTAATCGTAGCCTTTTTAAAAATTGTATCATTCTAAAAACTTAAATTATCAATATTCAATCTTTTTTGAAGCCAATCGAAAAGCAAATCCAATTTATTTTTCGGACATAAATCTAGACTTTGCATGCATAAAAATAATTTATCATCATCATTTTCTGCTTTAAGGATCATTCTGTTATACCAATTCAAAGATTTTTTATGAGAACCGCCAATATATATTAATTGATAGTCTTCTTTTAATACAGCAGTGCCATTTTTAATTTCTAAATGATTTGCCATTGCTTGCAATACATATTGTTCTGGGTTTCTAAATCTATGTCTAATATTTCTATCTTGCATTTCTGGATGTGCTTCAAAATATTTTTTTAAACTCGATTTTCTTATAGGTGCTGGTGTATGATCTAATTTAAAATACTTGTCAAAGCCTAATACTCTTGCTGCATTTTGCTGACCTCTTTTATAACCATACTTTTTATCTCTTGTTTCTTTTCCTAAAAGCCTTAATACACCATTGATTACTTTCTTAAAGAAGATGTTTTCATCTAATGATTTCCATTCTCCTCTCAAAACTGGAAATCCGCCAATAAAGAAATCAGAAGGAGTAGTTTTCTTTAATAAAGAAAAATCATCATTAAAATAAATAAAATGTTCAGAAAGTGTTGGTATTTTATAAGCTAATGTTTCTATTGGTCGACAATTAAAAACTGGCAACAATGAATCAAATTCTGAGAAAATTACCTTGTGATCTATAATAGTTATTTTTGGCTGACTATCAAGTTTTTCTTTGTTATAAATTTCTAAGAATGAAGGTGTTTGATTATCAGTTATAATAAAAATATTCTTAATATATGGCGCGAATTTTATGATTGATTTTACAGCAATTTCAATTTCATTTACTTGATCAAAACGTGTTTTAAATTGTTTATTACTCCAAACGTTTGAACCTGAAAAATAAGGTTTCATTTTCTCTTGATGTTTCAAATCACTTCCATCAACCCAAGTAATTACTGCATCAATTATAATATCGTTATGTAAATTCTTAGACATTATTTTAATTTTTTTCTGATTAGCCTCAATTTTATATAACGTGTATAAACTCCGTATGCTTGAGTTGATGCTAAAATAAATCCAGCAAATCCATCCAAAATTCCTAAACGAAGTATGTAATGGATTAAAAATCTAACAGGTGGCTTTACTAACAAATGAAATAATGTAGCCTTTTTTCCTTTCTCATATAATTGTTTTGCTTGTAAAGCTGAGTATTGATTCAATTTCGAAATATAATGATCAAATCCTCTATAAGAAAAATGTTCGACTTTTTGTTTTAAAAACCCTAATTCTCCATTGGCTTTAATAATCTCATGAACAAGATTTCCATCATATTGACAATGCTCTTTTAAGAATAATCGCACTACTTTATCTCGATTCCATCCACCAAACCTAATTTTTTTATTTAAAAAATAGAAGGTTCGATATACATAAAACCCAACGAAATTATTTGGAGATTTAACAGTTTCTAAAATTTCTTTTTGAAGTGCTGGAGTTAAACGCTCATCTGCATCTAAAACATAAATCCATTTATTTTTTGCTTTACTGATAGCAAAATTCTTTTGAGTAGAAAAATCATCAAACACACGCTGAAGAATGGTAACATCATGTTTTCTTGCCAACTCAATTGTTTTATCAGTGCTAAAAGAGTCTACCACAATTATTTCATCTGCAAAACTTACAGACTTTATTGCATCTTCAATATGTATTTCCTCGTTAAAGGTTGGTATTATTGCAGTGATTTTCAATTTATAAATTTTAAACAGCTACATCATATTCACGAAGCGCATCATTTAATGAAGTCTTTTTATTTGTACTTTCTTTTCTTTTACCAATGATCAAAGCACAAGGTACATTATAATTTCCTGCTTTAAATTCTTTGGTATAACTTCCAGGAATTACAACAGATCTTGCAGGAATAACACCTTTTGTAATAATAGGTTCATCACCTGTTACATCTATAATTTTGGTGCTCATTGTCAAAACAACATTGGCACCTAAAACTGCTTCTTTTTCAACTCTTACACCTTCAACAACAATACATCTCGAGCCAATAAATGCTCCGTCTTCGATAATTACTGGTGATGCTTGTAATGGTTCCAAAACACCTCCAATTCCTACTCCTCCACTCAAATGTACATTCTTACCAATTTGCGCACAAGAACCAACAGTTGCCCATGTATCTACCATTGTCCCCTCATCTACATAAGCACCAATATTTACATAACTTGGCATCAAAATAGTACCTGAAGAAATATATGCTCCATGACGTGCAACAGCATGAGGGACAACACGTATTCCTTTTTCTTTATAACCTCTTTTAAGTGGAATCTTATCATGATATTCAAAAACTCCAACTTCTATTGTTTCCATTTTCTGAATTGGAAAATACAACACAACAGCTTTCTTCACCCATTCGTTAACTTGCCAATCATTTTCTATTGGTTCGGCAACTCGTAATTCACCTTTATCTAGTAAATCAATAACCTCTCTAATCGCTTCTTGAGTTTCTACTGTTTTCAGTAAATCTCTATTATCCCAAGCATTTTCAATTGTATTTTTTAATTCTTCCATTTTAGTCTTAAAGTTATAATCACAAAGATAAATATATCGTAGCAGTTTATTCAAAAATTGCCTTTTTATTTATTAGCAATATTAATCCGTATTTTTGCTGAA
Organism: uncultured Flavobacteriaceae bacterium; assembly: GCA_938018045.1. Lineage (GTDB taxonomy): Bacteria > Bacteroidota > Bacteroidia > Flavobacteriales > Flavobacteriaceae > Urechidicola. The sequence goes on along the minus strand of CALIIP010000056.1, from coordinate 12,058 downwards.
ATATTTAAATTAATTAATGGCTCGTATTTTAGCATTTGATTTTGGAAAAGTTCGCACTGGAATTGCTGTAACCGATGAATTACAGATTATTGCTTCTGGACTTAAAACCGTTGATACCAAAACAATTTTTACTTTTATAAAAGATTATTTATCTACTGAAAAAGTAGAAACTTTTATCGTTGGTGAGCCAAAACAGATGGATAATACTGCAAGTGAAAGTGAGGTTGATATTTTAAAATTTATTTCCAAACTGTCAAATAAATATCCTGAAATACCTATAAAAAGAGTTGACGAACGGTTTACATCCAAAATGGCTTTTCAAACAATGATTGCTAGTGGAATGTCAAAAGGAAAACGTAAAAATAAGGCACTGATTGATGAAATAAGCGCAACAATCATTTTACAAACGTATTTAGACCAAATTTAATTCTCTATCAAATAATCAAAACGATAGTGAGAATATGGCAATTGTTTTGGTTGTTCTAAATAAGTTCCATTCACTTCTAATATTTCACAAATAGTATCTAATTCAGATACTTTCCAAAATTTTCCCATACTAACTTTATTTAGCATTCGGTCTTTTAAATATCTAAGTTTCTTCATAAAAGTGCCATAAAATTCAAAGAAATTATCGTGATTAGGAATATCACCAATAAAAATTTTACCGTTTGGCTTTAAACATTTCAACATTTCAGAAATAACTTTTTCACCATCTTTTTTCTTATCAAAATATTGAAATGAAAATTGTAAATAAATTTTATTAAACTGCTTATTACCAATTGATTGAAAAACATTTAACGCATTACAATTTACATATGAAATATTCAAATCGTTGTAGTTAACTTTAGCAATATTGAGTAATTTTTCTGAATCGTCTACACCAGTAATTTGATTGCACTTTTTTGCAATTTGATGCGTTAATATTCCGTTTCCACAACACACATCCATCACATCATCAACTCTTTTAATATCGAGAACCCTAACTATATGGTTAGCCGTCAATAAAGTACTTTCTATGTCCTTTCGCTGAACTTGACCAATAGTATTATCAGCATTTAAAGTTGCATTATCATCCCAATACTTTTTCCAATTCATATATAAAAATCATTATTGCATCAAAACTACTAAAAAATTAGATGTAATTATCGTATTTTTGCACTCGATAAAAATGAAAAAATGATTTTACCAATTATTGCATACGGAACACCTGTTTTAAGGAAAGTTGGAGTCGATATTGACAAAGATTACCCGAATCTTGAAGAGTTGCTTCAAAACATGACAGAAACCATGAATAACGCACAAGGTGTTGGATTGGCTGCACCACAAATTGGAAAAGCTATTCGTTTGTTTTTGGTTGACACAACTCCATTTGCTAGTGATGAAGAACTTGAAGAAGAAGAAAGAGCGTTTTTAAGCAATTTCAAAAAAACATTTATCAACGCACAAATTATTGAAGAAACTGGTGATGAATGGGTTTTTAATGAAGGGTGTTTAAGTATTCCTGATATTCGTGAAGATGTTTTTAGAAACGAGACTATAAAAATCGAATATTACGACGAGAACTTTAAAAAGCATACAGAAGTTTTATCTGGTCTTGCAGCAAGAGTTGTACAGCATGAATATGACCATATTGAAGGGATTTTATTTACTGATAAACTTTCGACACTAAAAAAACGTTTGCTAAAAAAGAGATTGGAAAAAATATCAAAAGGAAAAATAGATCCAGATTATAGAATGAAATTTTATAATCCGAAAAAGAAATAAAACCTCATAGAGGTTATTTATAAAACAAATTATACCGAATAAAAATGAGTTTAGAAAAAATTATTGCTGTTACAGGAAAACCAGGATTGTATGAAATTATTGCACAATCTAAAGGTGGAATTATTGTTGAATCTTTGATTGACAAAAAACGTTTTCCAATAAACGCAATGCACAACGTGAGTGTTTTAGATAATATCGCTATTTACACACACGAAGACGAAATGCCTTTAAAATTGATACTTAAATCGATTTCTGAGAAAGAAGAAGGTGCAGCATGTATCAGTCATAAAGAAAGTAATAAAGTTTTGATTGCATACTTTTTAGAGATTTTACCAAATTATGATGATGAACGTGTATACCCATCTAACATCAAAAAAGTGTTGCAATGGTATAACCTTTTGGTGAATAATAAATTTGACTTCTCTACGATCGAAGAAGATACTGAAGAGGAAAAAGAGTAAGCTGTTTGAAGTTGGCAGTTAGCAGTTTACTATTCGCTAATTGACTTTTCGTTTTTCCCTAATTTAAACAATATGAATTCTAAAGAACAAAAATTACAAGCCTTATCTCGTCTTTTAGACATTATGGATGAGTTGCGTGAAAAATGTCCTTGGGATCAAAAACAAACTTTAGAATCGCTACGTCATCTTACTATTGAAGAAACTTACGAACTTGGCGATGCAATTCTTGACAATAACTTAGATGAAGTCAAAAAAGAATTAGGTGATTTGTTACTTCACATTGTTTTTTATGCTAAAATTGGCTCTGAAACCAACGACTTTGATATTGCAGATGTTGCCAATTCTATTTCAGATAAATTAATACATCGCCATCCTCATATCTATGGAGATGTTACTGTAAAAGATGAAGAGGAAGTAAAACAGAATTGGGAAAAACTAAAACTAAAAGAAGGTAAAACTTCAGTTTTAGAAGGTGTTCCTAAATCTCTTCCTGCAATGGTGAAAGCCAATAGAATTCAAGATAAAGTTGCAGGTGTAGGTTTTGATTGGGAACATCCTGAGCAAGTTTGGGAAAAGGTTCAAGAAGAACTAACCGAACTAAACGTTGAAATAAAAAAAGGAAATACAGAGGCTATTGAGTCTGAATTTGGTGATGTTTTATTCTCAATGATTAACTACGCTCGTCTTATCAATGTGAATCCAGAAAACGCTTTAGAACGTACTAATAAAAAGTTTATCAATCGTTTTCAATTTTTGGAAGCAGCGGCAAAAAAAGAAGGTAAGGACCTTCATGACATGTCACTTACCGAAATGGATGAGTATTGGGAGCAATCAAAAGAATTCTTCAAATAAATTGTTTTTGTAAAAAGTTGAAGCGTTTTTACATTTTAAGATTTGTATGTCCAAATGATTTGGGGATTTCTGAGTTATCTCCTATAGACAGTTTATGTAACTGATAACTATTTTGAGCAATTACCATTTTAGATATGGTCAATTTATTATTTTTACCTACAGCAATATCTCTTACTATTTTGATGTCGTATAAAGGAGTCCTACATCCAAAGATTATTTCGACTAAATCACCAGGATAATCTTTTAAAACCTTTTTTTGTGTAATCACCTCTCTGTACTCATCTTCATATAGCCAATCCATTGATTTAGTTGTAACTACAGGGATTATATCTTCATAACTTATATCGCTTTTATGACCAACAAAGGGCAGTTTTTTGTCGTATGAAATTTTGCGCATAAAAGGAATTTCATCATTTTTAACATCAAAAACTAGGCACATACCTTTATGGTTATCAGCATAGTGAGACCAAAGTAAAATATCATCATATTTTTTACTATAGCATACTACTCCAAAAGTTTTTATTTTTTCTTGAATATTTTTGATTCTTTGTTTGTGATTTAGTTCTAAAAATTCTTGCTTCCCTTCGGAATTAGTATAATATTCTTCGTGTAGACTAAATTCAAAAGGGTCATTGAATTCAAGAGGGTCAGCTACCCAATTCATCTGATTACTTAAGTTTTGTAGAGTCAATTTATTAATAGTCTGGTATCTGTAAAATTTCATGTTCTTTAATTGTTACTAATGTTGAGATAATGATTCATTTTAATAAACTTTATCGCTCGATATGTAAAGTTAGGGATAATCTACCTGTACTTAATATAAAGTTTTTAACAAATCCTTTTTTTGTATATTTGAAATACTAAATTCACTTAAAAATGAACATACCAGCAAAAACTCCAGAAGAGTATATTTCTAAAATTCCTGAAGATAGAATTCTGCATTTCAACAAATTACGTCAAACAATTTTAGATAACATTCCAAAAGGTTTTCAAGAACAAATGAGTTATGGTATGATTGGTTATGTTGTGCCAAAAAGCATATATCCTGATGGTTATCATTGTGATACTTCCTTACCATTACCTTTTGTAAATATTGCTTCTCAAAAGAATTTTATAGCCTTGTATCATATGGGAATTTATGCAAATCCAGAATTATTAGATTGGTTTGTTGCTGAATACCCAAAACATTGCAAACGTAAACTAGATATGGGAAAAAGTTGTATTCGCTTTAAAAAAGCAGAAGAAATTCCGTTTGAATTGATTGCAGAACTCATGCAAAAAATGACTGTTAAAGATTGGATAGCGTTGTATGAAAAGAATATAAAGAAGAAATAAAAAGAGTGATGTCATTCCTGCGAAGGCAGGAATCTAGAGCCATTTATTTATGGATTCCCGCTTTCGCGGGAATGACAGATTCAACGAAACTAATCTTATACTCAAACTTTTTATAGATTCCGCATCAAGTACGGAATGACAAATAAAAAAAATCGGAAAGCAACACTTTCCGATTTTATATTATAAATATCACTTACAGAGAATTAAATTTTGGCTGTCGTCCTACGACTAAATCTTCTTCGCTCGTTTTACCTTTTGTTTTGTCAGCGCAATATCTATGACTTCGCTCATTTCTTTTACATAGTGAAATTTCACTCCTTTTAAATAACGTTGGTTAATCTCATCAACATCTTTCTTGTTCTCTGCACACAAAATAATTTCTTTAATATTCGCACGCTTTGCAGCCAATATTTTTTCTTTTATTCCGCCAACAGGAAGCACTTTACCTCTCAAAGTAATTTCACCAGACATTGCTAGTTTAGATTTCACTTTTCGTTGTGTAAATACCGAAACTAACGAAGTTAACATCGTAATTCCAGCACTTGGTCCATCTTTTGGAGTTGCACCTTCAGGAACGTGAATATGTACTTTATACTCGCCTAAGGTTTTTTCTTTGATACCAAATACATCAGCATTTGCATGAATATATTCCATTGCGATAGTTGCTGATTCTTTCATTACGTTTCCAAGATTCCCTGTTATAGTCAACCCTTTTCCTTTCGAAATGATAGATTCTATAAATAAGATATCTCCACCAACTCGTGTCCAAGCCAAACCAGTTACAACTCCTGCAACCTCATTGTTTTCATACTTATCACGCTCCAAATGAGAAACGCCTAATATTTTTTCAATATCTTCAGAAGAAATTTCAGTATTATATTCTTCTTCCATCGCTATCGATTTTGCAGCAAAACGCACAACCTTCGCAATTTGCTTGTCTAATCCACGAACTCCTGATTCACGTGTATAACCTTCAACAATTTTTTCAAATTGTGGCTTTTTAAGTTGGATATGTTTTGCTGTTAAACCATGTTCTTTCAATTGCTTTGGCAATAAATGCCTCTTAGCAATTTCAACTTTTTCTTCGATTGTGTAGCCTGAAACATTAATTATCTCCATTCTATCACGTAATGCCCAAGGAATCGTTGATAAACTATTCGCTGTTGCTACAAACAACACTTTAGAAAGATCATAACCTAACTCCAAATAGTTGTCATAGAAAGCAGAATTCTGTTCAGGATCTAAAACTTCTAACATTGCAGATGATGGATCACCATTATGTGAACTTGATGCCAATTTATCAATCTCATCCAATACAAAAACTGGATTTGAAGTTCCTGCTTTTTTCAAACTCTGTATCAAACGTCCAGGCATTGCACCAATATATGTTTTACGATGACCTCTAATCTCTGCTTCGTCACGCAAACCTCCTAAAGACATACGCACATATTCTCTACCAAGTGATTCTGCGATAGACTTTCCTAACGAAGTTTTACCAACTCCTGGAGGTCCATACAAGCAAATTATTGGTGATTTCATGTCGCCTTTCAGTTTCAAAACTGCTAAATGCTCGATAATTCTTTCTTTCACTTTTTCCAATCCAAAGTGATCTCTATCCAATACTTTTTGTGCTCTTTTTAAATCAAATAAATCTTCTGAATAATTATCCCAAGGCAAATCTAATAGTAAATCTAAATAGTTACGTTGTACAGAATACTCAGCAACTTGTGGATTCATACGTTGCAATCTTCCAATTTCTTTATCGAATTTGTCTGATATTTCCTTTGACCATTTTTTTGTCAAAGCTTTCTCACGCATTTCTGTCAATTCTTCTTCATAAGAAACGCCACCAAGTTCTTCTTGAATTGTTTTTAATTGCTGATTTAAAAAATATTCACGTTGTTGCTGATTCATATCAGAACGTGTTTTTGACTGAATATCGTGATGCAACTCTAATTTTTGCTTCTCTTTATCCATAAACTTTAAAGTCATTAAAGCTCTTTTTTTCAAGTCATTAACATTCAGTATCTTTTGCTTTTCAGAAACTGGAAGATTCATGTTTGAAGCCACAAAATTTACCAAAAACGAACTGCTTTCAATATTTTTTATTGCGAATGATGCTTCTGATGGTAAATTTGGATTGATCTTGATAATCTCCAATGCCATTGACTTTATAGAATCTATAATAGCTTCGAACTCTGGATTATCCATTTGAGATCTATCTTCCTCAACTTTTTTAGTTGTTGCTTTTATATAAGGCTCTTCTTGCGTAAAAGCATCAACTTCAAATCGTTTTGTACCTTGAATAATAACTGTTGTGTTTCCGTCAGGCATTTTTAACATCTTCAAAATACGAGCAACTGTTCCAACGCGATGAATATCATCAATCGTAGGATCTTCTACACTTTCGGTATTTTGTGCAACTACACCAATTATTTTATTTCCAGCATTGGCATCTTTTATCAGTTTGATAGATTTATCTCGTCCTGCAGTAATTGGAATTACAACTCCAGGAAAAAGTACCATATTTCGCAAAGGCAAAATTGGTAATTCAGCAGGAATTTTTTCCTTATTGATTCTTTCCTCATCTTCTGGTGTCATCAAAGGAATCAATTCTGCATCTTCATCTACTAATTGCTGAAATGACATATTGTCAAGTTTTATAAATTTTGAATCGCTCATAATTTTATTTGGGTCATAATGTCATTATAATCAGTAAAGAAAATAATAGACAAAAGTATATAATTATTATATTTAATTGATAATAAGAGTTTTAAATATAATTTCCGCTCATTATCTATTAATAAAAGTCAATAGTTATGCCATTGATAGTATAAAAGATTAATTTTATTTTTGAATAACTGTAACACTTCAAAAAACAAGATGTCTTTTTAACAGAAACGATTCATTGCAACATACTAACCAAAATATCAACCAACTTCTACAGCGATGTGAAATTGGAGAGCATAGTGCTCAATTAGAAATCTATAAGAGGTATTATAGAGCAATGTATAATACTGCACTTAGGATTTTGAAAAACAGCTTTGACGCTGAGGATATGATGCAAGAGTCGTTTCTAATAGCATTTACCAAATTGAGCACTTTTAAAGGTGAAGTTACCTTTGGATCTTGGTTAAAACGAATAGTAATTAATAAATGTTTAACCCAATTAAAAAAGAATAAACGATTTGAAGAAGTGAAACTTGAAGTGAAACGAGATTACGATTATGATGAAGAAAATGTCGACTATTCATCTATCAAAAGTGAAACCGTTTTGGAGAGTTTAAATCAACTTAAAGATAATTATAGAATTGCATTGACATTGCATTTAATTGAAGGCTTTGATTATGAAGAAGTTTCAGAAATAATGAAGATTTCTTACCAAAATAGTAGAACAACAATATCGAGAGCCAAAAATAAATTGAGAGAAGCATTAAGTACTCAAAAAGTATAAAACATGGAAGATAAAGACTTTAAAGAACTTTTTAATAATAATTTTGATATAGAAGAGCCAACAATTGGTCATTTTGATAGATTTGAAAGTAGATTGTCAAAACAACCAAAATCTTACAATCCAAAAAACTGGAGATGGTTAGTAATGGCTGCATCAATTGCTTTGTTATTCGGATTTTGGTTTACGCAAACTCAAAATAATGAGACTCTACAACTAGCAGATGTATCTCCAGAAATGGCAGAAACTCAAAACTATTTTTCATCAGTAATAAAATCTGAAATTGGGAAAATAAATACTCAAAAAACTCCAGAAAATACAAAATTAATTGATGATGCATTCTTAAGATTAGAAAATTTAGAAAAGCAATATGTTCATCTAACAGACGATCTTAAAGAAAGTGATTCTGACAAAAGAGTTGTATTTGCTATGATATCAAATTTTCAACAACGTATAGAAATATTACAAGATTTATTAACACAATTAGAAGAAAACAAAAAGTTTAAAACAACAACAAATGAAATATATAGTTAAAATAATATCGATTTTATTATTGATTCCGTCAATGATGATGGCAAATAATATGGATGGAAAATATACTAAAACAAAAACCATCAAAAAAGAATTTAATGTAAATGCTGATGCGCTGGTGAATCTTAATAATAAATATGGAAATATTGATATTAAGACTTGGAATCAAAATCAAGTATCTATAGAAGTAATCATCACTACAAATGGCGATAACGAAGGTAAAGTTCAAGAAAAATTAGAAAAAATAACGATTCATTTTGAAAATTCTTCTCAAGAAGTTTCTGCTAAAACTCATTTTGAGAAGCAAAATAAGAGTTGGAGTTTTTATGGAAAAAAAAGTAATGTCAACATGAATGTTAAATACATCGTTAGGATGCCAATATCAAATAGTTTGGATGTAAATATGGATTATGGAGATATAATGTTAGACGAACTTGAAGGAGAAGCATCAATTAATTGTGATTATGGGAAGATTTATGTTGGTAAATTATTAAACAATAATAATTATATCTATTTAGATTATTCTAGAGGATCAACAATTAACTTCATGAAAAATGGTGATATTAAAATTGATTACTCAACTCTGGATGTTGAAGAAGCAGGTGATGTTAATTTAAATTCTGATTATAGCACTACAAGTTTCGGCAAGGTAAACAATCTTGATTTCAATTCAGATTATGGAAGTTTAACTGTAGATAACGCCAATAAAATTGTTGGTAATGGTGACTATGTTAGATTGAAATTTGGGAACATAATGAGTACACTTATCGTTAAGGCTGACTATGGAAGTGTGAAGGTTGAAAAAATGGAAGCAAATTTTGATCAAGTTGATTTAAATACTGAATATACTGGAGTAAAAATTGGTGTAGATAGTAACAGTTCATTTTCTTTAATTGCAGAGGCTCAATATAGCGGAATAAATGTTCCTGACGGATTTGATTTCACGAAGCAAATAAGTAAGAACAATAAAAAGCACTACGAAGGAACTTATAATGGATCTAAAGGTAAAATTACTGTAAGAAGCCAATATGGAGGAATAAAAATTTACAAAAACTAAAAATATACACATTATGAAAATTCTAAAAACAATAGTAACAACACTTATCATTTGTCTAACAATTCAAGCAAATGCTTTTACTAAAAAAGTAAAAGGAAACGGAAATGTAGTAACAGAAAACAGAACAACCTCCGATTATGAAAAAATTGCTGTTGGAGGCTCTTTTGACGTCACACTTGTAGATGGAAAAGAAGGTGAATTGACTATCAAAATTGAAGACAACTTAAAGGAGTTTTTAATTACCGAAGTTAAAGATGGAACCTTAAAAATACAATGGAAAAAAGACATTAACATTTATACAAAAAAGGGTGTAACTATTACTATTCCTTTTAAGGAAATTAACGCTGTATCTCTTGCAGGAAGTGGAAGTATTACTTCTAAGAAAACTATTTCAAGTCATGATTTAGTATTGAAAGTTGCTGGTTCTGGAGATTTAGATTTAGATGTAAAAGCATCTGATTTAATCGCCAAAATTGCTGGCTCAGGAGATATAAAAATCAATGGAGTTACAACAAATATGATTTGTAAAATTGCTGGTTCTGGAGATTTTGATGGCTATAATTTAACAACACGAGATGCTGAAGTGAAAATTGCAGGATCTGGAAAAGTAAAAGCAACAATAAATGGTAAGATAACTGCTAAAATTGTAGGCTCTGGAGATGTTTACTATAAAGGAACTGGTACTACAGAAAATGTAAAAGTTGCAGGATCTGGAAGTGTTAAAAAAATGTAATTACACAGTTAACAAAACAAAAAAAGGCTCTTAATTAAGAGCCTTTTTTTTGTTTAAAAATTTCTATATTGTTTTGTTTCTTCAAAAATATGTTCAAGTATTTTTTCTTCTTTCGCATCAAATTCAATTCCGCGACGTTTCATTACAACTGTTGCAACTTCTTTGACTTTATTCATTTGGTAAGTTGTATAACCTCCACTTCCGCCCCAAGCAAATGATGGAATGAAATTACGTGGAAATCCTGGCCCAAAAATATTTGCACTAACTCCAACAACAGTACCTGTGTTAAACATTGTATTTATTCCACATTTTGAATGATCTCCCATCATCAAACCACAAAACTGCAATCCAGTCTTTGCAAACCTTCCTGTTTCATAACTCCACAATTTCACCTCAGCATAATTGTTTTTTAAGTTTGAGTTGTTTGTATCTGCACCTAAATTACACCATTCACCAATTACAGAATTCCCTAGAAAACCGTCATGACCTTTGTTTGAATATCCAAATAGTACTGAATTATTTACTTCTCCTCCAACTTTACAATGCGGACCAATTGTTGTTCCTCCATAAATTTTAGCGCCCATTTTTAATGTAGAATTTTCACACAAAGCAAATGGTCCACGAACAGAAGTACCTTCCATAATCTCAGCATTCTTACCAATATAAATTGGACCATCTGTAGCGTTTAATGAACATAAAGGTAGTTTTGCACCTTCTTCAATAAATATACTTTCTTTATTAAAAGCAACTGTCATTTCTGGAATGGCAGCAGATTTTCTTCCTTCAGTCAAAAAATCAAAATCTTGTTGTATTGCCTCAGCATTACGAGAGAAAATATCCCAAGAATTTTTTATCTGAATTAATTCTGATTCAAATTCTAATTGCTCAAAATGATCGAAATTTTCTATTTCTTGAGTATCAGTAGTAAAAAATGCAAGGATGTCGTCTTTGTATGTTATCGCTTGATTTTCTTTTAGTGCTTTTACTTTTTCTACCAACGCATCAGAAGGTAAAAAAGAGGCGTTAATAAGTACATTCCCTTCTAACTCTACTATAGGAAACTTCTCTTCAAGATAATCTTCAGTCAAAGTTGTTGTAGTAAAACCTAAACGTTTTTCCCATTTTTCTCGAATTGTCAATATTCCGATTCGAATGTCTGCAACAGGTCGTGTATAAGTAAATGGTAACAATGCGTTTCGCACTTCTCCATCAAATAAAATGTAATTCATTTAAACTGGTTTTTAACAAAGATACTTAAATCTAAACACCAAATTGATTTAGGTGATGATCTAAATGTTTATAAAACATGTTATTCCACTCATTTTTTGTGAGTTTACCGAAAGAATGTGATTCTTTTCCGTCAAAATGAGCGGCTCCTAATTCTTGAGTTTTCAAAATATAACCTTCCAGCCTTTTCTTCTCCAATTCAAAGTTTTTAGCATCCTTTATTACAAATTGAGGTGCAGTTTTACCATTTTTCGGATATGGAACATCAGAGACAACTTTTGGTTTTACTAAGTTTTTAAGAATAAATTTCAGAAAAGCATTAGGTTTTGTATGAATTCCGTCATACACCATTTCATAAGTTACATTGCAGTGCGCTAACATTTGATCTACACTCATTTTCCCCCAAATTGCATCAATTTGTGGAGTTAAATCATTTATTCGCTTTATTATATCGCTACTAGTTTCCTTTTCAAAAATATTATTTTTCATTTTTTCGCTACAATTATTTACTCAAATACATTTTTCTACGAGAGTACAATTCATAGAATTGGTCGTCTTTCAAACTATCAATAAATAAAATACTTTCTCCTGTAGATTTCATTTCAGGACCTAAGTTTTTATCAACGTTTGGAAATTTATTGAATGAG
>CALIIP010000055.1 GCA_938018045.1 uncultured Flavobacteriaceae bacterium | reverse complement strand
AAAAATCATTTTAAATCACTTTTCTGAACACGAAATTATTGTAAGTCGAGAAAAGGTGAAAGGCTTCAAGAATTGGATTGGATAAACTACAAGTAAATCTCTTTTCTTACTGATTTAGTATCATTGGTTTACATAAATTTTTCACTCAAAATATTACTTGCTCATTTGAATAAAAATCTGTAAATTTGCACTCCTTTTAACGAGAGCAGATTTTGAAAGGAACTGAGATAAAATTTATATAAATATCTCTTGCAGTAATTATCGTTTAAGAATCTGAATTACAGCAAGATACAATTTAAATATTGGCACATGTCAAAATTACAAGAAAAAATAGATCTTTACCAAGGTGAGGTCGACAAGTTAAGTTTAGGTTTAAATGCAGAATTACTTGCTGCAGTAACCAAAGGATTAGGTCCATCAATTTACAAAGTAGATGCTGAAAAAGTTTCAAGTTCTGATAAAAAAGAATTAGAAACAGTTAAGAAAAACTTTTTAATAAAAAAGTTAGGTCTTGAAGATAGTGAAGCTTTAGATACTGCAATTGAAGCAGCAATCGAAAAGATTGGTAAATCTAACAGAAACAAATACAGAGCAATTTTCTATACTATTTTAGTAGAAAATTTAGGAATGCAGTCAGTTTACGCTTCGGAAGAGAAATCAGAAGAGAAAGTTGCTGAAGCACCTAAAAAAGAAAAGAAAGCAAAAAAAGAAAAAGTTACAGAAGCAGCAGCAATTGTTGAAGATGTAAAAGAAGAAATTGAAGTTTTAGCAATTGATGATGACGTTGTAATTGAAGCAAAAGAAGAATTGATTGAAGAAGGTGATGAAGAAAAATTAGACTTAGTTGAAGAAGAAGTTAATACAGCTGCAACTCCAGAAGAATTTTTAGAAAACTTTGATTGGCATAAATACGAACAAGGAATTGAAGAAGTTGAAGACGATAAGTTAAAAGCTTTCGAAGATGCACTTGAAGGAACTTTAGGATTTGTAACAGAAAGAGAAGTAATTGAAGGAACAGTAGTAAGACTTACAGAACGTGAGGCTATTATTGATATCAATTCAAAATCTGAAGGTGTTATTTCTTTAAACGAATTTAGATATAATCAAGGTTTATCTGTTGGTGATACTGTTGAGGTATTGGTTGACAAGCGTGAAGACGCTTCTGGTCAATTAGTATTATCTCATAAGAAAGCAAGAGTAATTAAAGCTTGGGATAGAGTAAATGCAGCACATGAATCTGGAGAAGTAGTAAACGGATTTGTAAAATGTAGAACTCGTGGAGGAATGATTGTTGATGTTTTCGGAATTGAAGCATTCTTGCCAGGATCTCAGATTGACGTTAAGCCAATTAGAGATTATGATCAGTATGTTGAGAAAACAATGGAATTTAAAGTTGTGAAAATTAATCACGAATTTAAAAACGTTGTAGTATCTCATAAAGCACTTATCGAAGCAGATATTGAATTACAGAAAAAAGAAATCATCGGTAAATTAGAAAAAGGACAAATCTTAGAAGGTGTTGTTAAAAACATTACTTCTTATGGTGTCTTTGTTGATTTAGGTGGAGTTGATGGATTGGTTCATATTACAGATTTATCTTGGAGTAGAATTAATCATCCAAGTGAAATTTTAGAATTAGACCAAACATTAAATGTTGTAATTCTTGATTTTGATGATCAGAAAACAAGAATCCAATTAGGATTAAAACAATTAAACGCTCATCCATGGGAAGCTTTAGACGAAGGTTTAAAAGTAGGAGATGAAATTGAAGGGAAAGTTGTTGTTATAGCTGATTACGGAGCATTTGTTGAAGTAAACACAGGTGTTGAAGGATTGGTACACGTATCGGAAATGTCTTGGTCAACGCACTTGCGTTCAGCACAAGATTTCGTAAAAGTAGGAGATGTAGTGAAAGCTCAAATCTTAACTTTAGACCGTGAAGATCGTAAGATGTCACTTGGTATGAAGCAATTACATCCAGATCCTTGGACAGATATTACAAAGAAATATCCTGTAGGATCTACACATGAAGGAACTGTAAGAAATTACACAAACTTTGGTGTGTTTGTAGAATTAGAAGAAGGAATTGACGGTTTAGTATATATTTCTGATTTATCTTGGACTTCTAAAGTAAAGCATCCATCAGATTTTACAACAGTAGGAGACAAGTTAAAAGTTCAAGTATTAGAATTAGATGTTGAAGGACGTAAGTTGAATTTAGGTCATAAGCAGACTCAAGAAAATCCTTGGGATGCATACGAATCTAAATATTCAATTGATTCTATACACGAAGGAACTGTTAAAGAAACAACTGATAAAGGTGCAATTGTAACTTTAGAAGAAGGTCTTGAAGCATTTGTTCCAGGTCGTCACATGGACAAAGAAGAAGGTGGTAAAATTGCCAAAAATGATACTGTAAACTTTAAAGTTTTAGAATTTAATAAAGAATACAGAAGATTGGTTATTTCTCATTCATCTATTTTCAGAGCAGAAGAGCAAAGAAATATTAAAGCAGCAACAAACAAATCAAATGATGCAGAAAAAACTACATTAGGAGATACAAATGATGCTTTACAAGCTCTTAAAGATAAAATGGAAAGTGGTAAATAATCACTAATCTTTTATAATTATTTAAAAAGCCGTTAAGAAATTAACGGCTTTTTTTTGGCTCATAAAAATGTAAAAATCTATCTTTGCTAAGTAAATAAAAAAAGACTATGACATTAATAAAATCAATATCAGGAATAAGAGGTACAATAGGAGGAGAAATAGGAAATAACTTAACACCTATCGATGCTGTAAAATTTGCATCAGCATACGGAAGTTGGCTTATCAAGAGAAATAAAGACAAGCAACAATTAACAGTTGTTGTAGGTCGTGATGCACGTATTTCTGGTAAGATGATTAGTTCACTAGTAGCAAACACATTGGTTGGTCTTGGTATAAATGTTATAGACTTGGGATTATCTACAACACCAACAGTTGAGGTTGCAGTACCTATTGAAAATGCTGATGGAGGAATTATTTTAACAGCATCTCACAATCCAAAACAATGGAATGCATTGAAATTATTAAACGAAAAGGGTGAATTTTTAAATGGAGCAGAAGGTCAGAAAATATTAACTATTGCAGA
The DNA here is from genome assembly GCA_938018045.1 of uncultured Flavobacteriaceae bacterium. Lineage (GTDB taxonomy): Bacteria > Bacteroidota > Bacteroidia > Flavobacteriales > Flavobacteriaceae > Urechidicola. Next base: position 26,488 of record CALIIP010000055.1, on the reverse strand, counting down.
ATCTGATGATGTTTCTTTTGCTGATGTAGATAATTTAGGTACGTATACTAAAAATAATGAATATGTTAAAATACATATTGATGAGGTTTTAAATCTTGAATTGGTAGATGTTGATGCAATTAAAAAAGCAAAATTTAAAGTTGTGGTTGATGGAGTTAATTCAACAGGAGGAATTTTTATTCCTGCTTTATTAGATAGATTAGGTGTAGAATGTATAAAGTTATACTGTGAGCCTAACGGACAATTTCCACACAATCCAGAACCTTTAAAAGAGCATCTGACAGATATTTCAGAATTGGTTGTAAAAGAAAAAGCAGACTTCGGGATAGTGGTAGATCCAGATGTTGATAGATTAGCATTGGTTTCAGAAGATGGATCAATGTTTGGCGAAGAATACACCTTAGTTGCTTGTGCAGATTATGTATTGTCAAAAAAGACAGGAAATACTGTTTCTAACATGTCTTCTTCACGTGCTTTGCGTGACGTTACTCAAAAGCATGGAGGAACTTATCAAGCAAGTGCAGTTGGAGAAGTAAATGTTGTTGAATTAATGAAAAAAACCAATGCGATTATTGGAGGCGAAGGAAATGGTGGGATTATTTATCCAGCATCTCATTATGGTCGTGATTCTTTGGTTGGTGTAGCTTTATTTTTATCACATTTAGCAAATCTTGACATGTCATGTAAAGAATTAAGAGATAGCTATCCAAGTTATTTTATGAGCAAGAATAAGATTCAATTAACACCACAAATAGATGTTGATAAAATATTAGAGGTAATGGCAGATAAATATAAAAACGAAGATGTTTTAACTATTGATGGTGTGAAGGTGAATTTTGAAACAGAATGGGTTCATTTACGCAAATCAAACACAGAACCAATTATCAGAATTTATACAGAAAGCACTTCTCAAGACAACGCAGATAAATTAGCGGAACGAATTATTTCAGAAATTAAAGAAATTATCAAATAATGAAGAAATTACTTTTATTACTTTTAATATTTACAGCAACAACGCTGTTTTCTCAAGAAGAAACTGAAGAGAAACCAGAAAGAGGAAATAAAGGTAAAATGTATATTATTTGGGGATGGAATAGAGCAAGTTTTAGCGATTCTGACATTCGTTTTAAAGGTGATGATTACGATTTCACATTACAAGATGTCAAAGCAAGAGATAAAGTAAATGCTTTTAATTTTAGAGATTATGGTAATCTTGGTAGAATTACAATTCCTCAAACAAATTTTAGAGTAGGATATTTTTTTCACGAGAAGTACACAGTATCTTTAGGATTTGATCATATGAAATATGTGATGCGAAATTATCAAACAGTAAAAATTGACGGGGAAATAAATACTGGATCACAGTTTGATGGTATTTATAACGATAATGATATTCTACTAACTCACGGCTTTTTAACATTCGAGCATACAGACGGACTCAACTATGTAAATCTTGAAGTAAATAGATTTGACAATCTTAATAAACTATTGAATTTTAATTCAAAAGATATTGAAATCAATTTAACAGAAGGAATAGGCGGCGGAATTTTATACCCAAAGACAAACACAAAATTATTGAGCAAAGAGCGTTATGATGACTATAATGTTGCAGGATATGGAGTCAGTGCAAAGATTGGTTTGAACCTTACTTTTTTTAAATATTTCTTTTTACAATCTGATTTTAAAGTTGGATACATCAATATGGATAGTATAAGAACAACTGCAAGTGAAACAGATTCTGCATCACAGGACTTTACATTTTTCGAGAAAACGATTATGATTGGTACTCGTTTTAGAATAGGAAAATAATTACTTTTTCTTTTTCGATTGCATCTTTAAGTACTCATCGTATTTGTCTTTGTGCTTAAATCGATTGTGAGTCCAGAAATAATATTGAGGTGCTTCACGAATATGTTCTTCTGTTTTTCTTAAGAAAATATCTGTCAATTCGTAATCAGGATATTTTTGTACGTCATCAGAAAGTAATGTAAATGTAGTTTCGTAATAACCTCTTTTAACTTTTTTGGTTACCATATACACGATATTCATATCATATTTTTTGGCAAGCATTTCAGTTCCTGTGTGAATTGGAACAAAAACACCAAAAAATTCACTCCAATAATGTGTCTTTTTTAACTGAGGTGATTGATCGCTTAGCAAACCATACATCGCTTGAATGTTTTCTTTTTTGTCACTTTCTATTTTAGAAACTATTTTAGATGTTTGTACAAAATGAACGCCAAATTTCTCTCTCGACTTCAGCATTTTTGCATTAAAATATTTATTCCCAATCTTCGTGTAAGCAGCGTATCCTTTATAATCTATAAATGAATTCATAGAAATAATCCATTCCCAATTTGCGTAGTGCGCACCAGTTAAAATATTACTTTTCCCATTTTTATACAATTCATCAAAAATTTCAATGTTAGTATAAGTATAATGTTTGTTGAGCGTTTTTTTTGAAATGGTAAATGACTTTATCAATTCCATAAAAATATCAGTAAAATGACGATAAAACTTTCGCCTGATACTTTTCAATTCTTTATCAGATTTTTCAGGAAAAGCCATTTTTAAGTTGTTGTAAACGACTTTTTTTCGATATCCAATAATATAATATAATAAGAAAGCAATCACATCAGAAAGCATATAGAGCATTCTAAACGGAAGTATGGAGATTAGCCATATAATTGGATAAACAAGTATGTATATTATTAATTGCATTGTATATTTCGTGCAAATATCGGATATAATTTTATCTTTGAAAGAATAAAAAATAAAAATGAGTCAAACAGTAATTATTATCATTATTGCCAATGTCCTTTTCTCTTTGAAGGGATTTAACGATCAAGTTTTTTTTAATAAAAATAAATTTCAGATTGGAGCTATAAAAAACGGAGAATATTTGAGGCTATTTACTTCTGCTTTTTTACATGCAGATATGCAGCACTTGTTGTTTAATATGGTTACGCTCTATTTTTTTGCAGATACAGTTATTGCCATTGTTGGTATACCAATATTTATAATAATATATCTTGGTAGTTTATTGGCTGGAGGTTTATTTTCACTCAATTATCACAAGAACGATTTGTATTACAGTGCAGTTGGTGCTTCAGGAGCAGTAATGGGAGTCTTGTATGCTGCAATAATGGTATATCCAGAACTTAGATTAGCATTTATTTTTGTTCCAATTCCAATTCCTGGTTATGTTTTCGGATTAGGTTACCTGTTATATTCTATCTACGGAATGAAAAAAAGTATTGGAAATATTGGTCATAGTGCACATATTGGTGGTGCAATTGGAGGTTTTGTGTTGACATTACTTTTATATCCAATAGTATTTGAAACCAACATGAAAATGGTAATTATTCTTGCAATACCAATTGTACTATTGTTTGTGTTTCAAGAACAACTTAAAAGAAAGATATAAATAAAAAACTCTGATAAAATTATCAGAGTTTTTTGTTGAGCGAGAGACCGGGCTCGAACCGGCGACAGTCAGCTTGGAAGGCTGAAGCTCTACCAACTGAGCTACTCTCGCATTACTAGGTGCAAATATACAAGTACTTTCAAGTATTGCAAGTATCTTTTTATAAAAAATTGTTAATAAAACGTATTGTCCTCTCTTAGAACCTTTAAGAAATGAAACCCGTAGATATTATAGCCTTCATTATAATAAAATTTATGACTTTTAGGATTGCCAACATAGGTATTTAGTTCTGATGCTTCACAACCGTTCTTTTTAGAATATTCATAAATCCATTTAAAAAAACGTTTTCCCAATCCCATTGAACGATAATTACTGTCAATTACAACATGATCAACTTCCATGCTCTTACCTATATAATGTCTTGTCATAAACCAAATTCCGCAAATACCTATTAGCGTATCATTATCATACATAACTGCACACTCATAATTTTGCTCACACATTTCTAGTAATCGAGGTTTTAAAATTTCATCAGGAGTTTTATCATTTACTTTCCTTAGAAGTGGAATGATGTCAAAAATTTGATTTTTCGGTAATATTTTTATTTTGATAGAATCCATTAATAATAGTATATTTCACAAATATAAAGATTTTTATGATTGAGATTAAATTCATTACTACTGAAGAAACATATGAAATAAGGCGAGAAATATTGCGAAGAAATATTTCATTAACAGAAAAGAACGAAGATGATTTTAAAGAAACAACCTTTCATTTAGGCGCTTTTATGGATGGTAAATTATTAAGTGTAGCAACTTTTATGCAAAACGACCATCATTATTTTACAGGTTTTCAATATAGGTTACGTGGAATGGCAACTTTAGATGCGCACCAAGGTAAAGGATTGGGAAAAGGTCTTATCATAAAGGCAGTAGAAGTGTTAATAGAAAAAAATGTTGATGTATTATGGTGCAATGCACGTGTTGGTGCTTTAGAATTTTATAAAAAATTAGGATTTAAAACAAAAGGCTCAATATTTGATATACCACCAATCGGAGATCATTATGAAATGTATAAAATGTTAAACGATGCTTAAGAATTTTTTTGTAATACTATTATTTGTCTGTTTTATTTCAGAATCTGAAAGAGATTATACGTTAGATCAATTAATAGGAAAAGGAACACCTGAGTTTTATGGAGATGGTTACCAACTTCAAAAAGATGCATACGATGCATTCTTATTAATGAAGGCTGAAGCACTAAAAAGCGGGATTGATATAGAGATTGTTTCTAGTTATCGAAGTTTTGAACGACAAAAAAAAATATGGACACGTAAATACAAGAAATTTACTTCAGAAGGCTTATCTCCTTTAGAATCAATTAATAAAATAATAGAATACTCTACAATTCCAGGTACTTCTCGCCATCATTGGGGAACAGACATTGATATTATTGACGGAAGTAAGAAAGCACCAAAAAGTGTCCTCAATCCGAATAATTTTATTGATAATAATGTTTATAGTGAATTACGAGTTTGGTTAGAAGCAAATGCCAATGCTTTTGGATTTTATATTGTTTACACAAATGAGATTTCTCGTGAAGGTTTTAATTATGAGCCTTGGCATTATAGCTACAAACCAGTTTCAAAACCAATGCTCAAGCAATATTTAAAGATTGATATTCAGCAATTGTTGAAGTCAGACAAATTAATTGGTAGCGAATATTTTACAGATGAGTTTATATATAGGTATATTTTTCAAAACATTTGTGCTATTAACCCTATTTTAAAATAGAAAAACCCTTGAAAATCAAGGGTTTTTAAGTAGCGTGATGCAGAATTGAACTGCAGACCTCCGGGTTATGAATCCGACGCTCTAACCAACTGAGCTACCACGCCAAAAGCGGTTGCAAATATAAAATAATTATAGATTGTGACAAGCAATACAATTTAATTTTTTTAAATAAAATAATTAGTTATATTGTGCTTTTAATAGATTGACTATGAGTGATAAAATAAAGTTTGAAATTGAATTTCCAATTCACGCATCTCCAAAGATGTTATACCAATATTTTGCTACACCTTCTGGATTATCTGAATGGTTTGCAGATAATGTCAACTCAAGAGGTGAGATATTTACTTTTATTTGGGATGGAGCAGAAGAAGTTGCAACTATGCTGACTAAAAAAAGAGATACAAGAATACGTTTTAAATGGGAGGAAAGTGATGGTGACGATTCATATTTTGAATTTAGAATTCAAGTAGATGCATTAACAAATGATGTTTCTCTGATGGTAACCGATTTTGCTGAAGAAGATGAAGTTGAAGAGTCAAAAATGTTTTGGGAAAATCAAATAGGAAGTTTAAAGAGCACTATAGGTGCATAAAACCAAAAAATAATTAATAAAAAGCCCTGAATTTTCAGGGCTTTTTTGATTAAATTTGCAACCTAAATTTTGTAAATGATAAATCTTAATAGTGAATTAATTCCGAACAATAAGTCAGTTCTTAGCAATCAAAATAGAGCATTTAAGTATGGTGACGGAGTTTTTGAAACATTAAAAATTAACGAATCTAAGATTGTTTTTTTTGAAGCACATTATTTTAGATTGATGGCATCAATGCGAATGCTAAGAATGGAAATTCCTCAAAACTTCACTTTAGAATATCTTGAAAGCGAAATTTTAAAAACGGTGAGCGCTAATAATCTAGACTTAACTGCGCGAATTAGATTAACTGTTTATCGAAAAGATGGCGGATTATATAACCCAACCTCAAATGATATTGATTTTCTTATTGAAGTTTCTGAACTTATTATAAACAGAAAAGAAAACTATAAAGTAGAATTATATAAAGATTTCCATCTATATTCTGGTTTACTATCTACGCTGAAAACTACAAATAGAATTTTAAATGTTGTTGCAAGTATTTTCGCATCAGAAAACGAATATGATACGTGTTTGTTTTTAAATGAAAAGAAACATTTAGTTGAGGCTATTCATGGAAATATTTTTTTAGTTTTTGATAAGAAAGTTGTAACTCCATCTACTACTGAAGGCTGTATTAAAGGAATCATCCGAAAAAAAATTATTGATATTTTAAAGAAGCATCCAGATTATACTGTTGAAGAAAGAGAAATTTCTCCTTTCGAATTACAAAAAGCAGATGAATTTTTTATAACCAATAGCATTATAGATATTCAGCCAATAACTAATTATAGAAAGAAAACTTATAAAACTGAGACTTCGTTAAGAATATTAGAATTACTTAAAAACGAATACGTTTAATTTAAAGAGGGGTTTTTAGGCGCATTTGCCCAAATTTTATACTTACCGCCAAATTGCATCAATTTATTCTTCCAGATAGATGAATTGGTCGTTAAAATGTTTGAATACTCATTTTCGGTAACAAGCCATGAAGAATCATCTGCCAATTCTTTTGAAAGTTGATTTGCTTCCCAACCAGAATATCCAAGGAAAAAACGAATATCACTCTCAGTTATTTTTTTATTGATAAGTAAATCAGAAACCGACTCAAAATCTCCTCCCCAATAAATTCCACTAGCAATTTTGATGCTATTAGGAATTAAATGTGGGATATTATGAATAAAGTAAAGATTCTCTTGAGAAACAGGTCCGCCATTATAAATAGTGAAATCACAATTTATCTCAGGGACCAAATCACTTACGCTATATTTCATTGGTTTGTTCATGATAAATCCAACAGAACCAGTTTTGTTATGTTCGGTCAATAAAATTACAGAACGATTAAACGACCGATCATTTAAAATCGATGGTTCTGCAATTAGTAATCTGCCTTTTGTTGGATGTAAATCTGTCATTTGTAAAATATATACATAGTAAATGTAGACAAATGTTTTGAATAAAAAAAACTCTCTTTAATTTAAAGAGAGTTTTAAAAATAAGGGTTTTATTTTTATTTGTTTAGTTTACTGCACCACTGAATCCAGCTCCTGCTTTAAACTTCACAACATTTTTAGCTTTAATTTGAATTGCAGCTCCAGTTTGTGGGTTTCTTCCTGTTCTTGCAGCTCTTTTAGATACTGACCAAGTTCCCCATCCTACTAATGCAACTTTATCTCCTTTTTTAAGAGCGCTTGTTACATTTGCAGTTACTGATTCTAATGCTGCTTTTGCAGCTGCTTTTGAAATTCCTGCATCTGCAGCAACGCAATCTACTAATTCTGATTTGTTCATAATTTTTAATTTAATTATTGGTTAAACATTATTTCGCTAATAATAGCCTAACAAATATAGACGGAATAAGGGTTTGCGCAACATTTATCACGAAAAAAGAGCTATTTTGTTAATAAAACAGCTTAAAATGTTAATAACCATAGCAAATTTTTAGTAAAAATCACCAAACCCAAGCCTATAAGGGCTTTAGAGCATCTTTGCATCTTCATGAAAAACGAACCCATTTAGCAAACTTTGAGCATCCATTTTACGTTTTCCAGCTAGTTTTAAACTGTCTATAATAAGGTAGCCGCTGGCTGTAGAAACTTTCAAAAGTTTTTTTGAAGTGATAATTGTTCCGTTTTTATGATTGTGTGAAATTTTTTCTTTTCTCACGTCATATATTTTCACATTGATTTCCTCTTCGCCATTTTTAAGAATTGTCCAAGCTGCAGGATATGGATTTAAGCCTCTTACCTTATTATATATATTATCTAGTGAATCTGACCAATCTACCTTACAAGTCTCTGTATGGATTTTAGGAGCAGCCTTTTCTTCTTTCTCAGGTTGCTTGTATGTTATTACTTTTTGTTGTTCAATCTGCTTTACAGTTTTGTTTACGAGTTTCGAACCTAATGTCATTAATTTATCATGTAGCTCACCAACATTTTCTTCTGAACTGATAGCAACTTCACTTTGTAAAATTATTTCTCCAGTATCTATTTTATCATCAATAAAAAAAGTTGTAACCCCAGTTTTTACTTCACCATTTATAATTGCCCAATTAATAGGTGCAGCACCTCTATATTCTGGTAGCAGTGAAGCGTGAAGATTAAAAGTACCATATTTTGGCATTTTCCAAACAGTAGTTGGAAGCATTCTAAAAGCCACAACAATCTGAAGATTTGCATTTAAATTTTTTAATTCCTGATGAAACTCCTCATTTTTTAAGTTTTTTGGCTGAAGAACACTAAGGCTATTTGCAACAGCAAACTTTTTCACTGCAGATTCGTTCATTTTACGCCCTCGACCTGCAGGTCTGTCAGGAGCAGTAATTACACCAACAACATTAAACTTTTCGTCAAGTAATCCTTTTAAGATTGTAACGGCAAATTCTGGCGTACCCATAAAAACGATGCGAAGTTCTCTATTCAAGTCAGTTTATTTTATATTTATTTTGCGAAGTTACTGCTAAAATGCTTTTTTCTAATAAGATTTGTAAACTAAATATTATATCCGATTCTGTAAACTCTAATTCTGAAACAATCTCTTTGGAAGACAATTCGTTTTTTTTATTTAGCAGATCAATAATTTTGATAATAACCTCTTTTGAGTCTATTTTTTTTAAAACATTTTTATTGGATATGCAAACATCACAAATTCCACATTCATGTGTTTTAGTTTCATCAAAATAGGAGAGGAGCTGTATACTTCTGCATACTTTATTGTTCTCTAAAAATGAGATTAAATTTTCAATTTTCTCTATTTTTAATTCATTTCTTTTTTTAATATTTTTTGAAATTATATTTATAGTCCTGTCATCTTCTCTTGGAACTAAAAATAGAATTTGCGTATTGCTATTTGCATTGTAGTAATTAATTATTTTATCTTTTTTTAATAGAGATAACATTTTTTTAATTTCTGATAATGAAATACTTAATGTGTTTGAAAGGTAGTTTTCATTTATTTTTTTCGGACTTTCAAAAATGCCACCATATGTTCTAAGTATCAATTTTACGAAGTCATTTTTTGAGGGATTATTATGACAATAATCTAAAATAGTATGGTTGTCAACAATAAATTTAACGGTAGATTTTCGACTAAAACTCTCATCTAATAAAAGAATACTTTCTCTGTCTAAAATTTTCAGAGCATTGTAAGTTTTTAAAAGAGGGTGTTGGTATATTTTACAAAATTCACTGATATTAAATTCGTGTTTTCTGGTAGATAATTCACCATAAGAAATTTGAAAATATTGGTTTAAGTCAAAATATATTTTTTTTACAATTTCTACCGTTGCAATATTCTTTTCAACGATAGTTTTTGCAGTATGTATGTCAGTTTTGTTTTTTAGAACAACAGAGAAAGCTTTTTTATCATCTCGTCCTCCTCGACCTGCTTCTTGCATGTAATTTTCAATACTTTGAGGTAAATTTAGGTGAATTACAGCTCTAACATTTGGCTTGTCAATTCCCATTCCAAATGCATTTGTTGCGACTATTATTGGTGTTTTTTCTGTCAGCCAATCTTCGTAGGCTTTTATTTTATCATCTAGTTGCATTCCGCCATGATAAAAGTTGCTTTTATAGCCTAAATAATTTAGTTGTTCGGAAACTTCAATAGTTTTTCGGCGAGTATTTGTGTAAATAATTTTTGGACCTTTTATCTTGGTTAAAATCTGTTCAACTTTATATAATTTATCTTCGACATCAAAAATCTGATATGCTAAATTGGCTCTATAAAATGATTTTTTTACAATTTTGGGTGTTTTTAAATCTAGGTTTTTAATGATGTCATCTAAAACTTTTTCTGTAGCAGAAGCAGTTAAAGCAATAATTGGAATTGTTGGAAAAAACTCACGTATAATGTTGATATTTAAATAAGAAGGCCTGAAGTCGTGTCCCCATTCTGAGATGCAATGTGCTTCATCAATAGCAATTAATTGAATGTTTAATTGTCTTAATTTTGTCTGAATAAACTCTGATTGTAATTTCTCTGGAGATACATATAGAAATTTATAATTCCCATATTGTAGGTTGTCAAAAATCGTTACAATTTCATCTTGCGATAATTTTGATGTTAGCGCAACAGCTTTTATATTTTTGTTTTGTAAATTTCTAACTTGATCATTCATTAAAGCGATCAAAGGAGAAATAACAAGGCAGACACCATCATTAATAAGTGTTGGAACTTGAAAGCAGATAGATTTCCCTCCGCCAGTTGGTAATAAGGCAATCGTATCGACACCATTTAAGACGCTAGAAATTACTGTTTCTTGAGGATCTTTAAAAGAGTCAAAATTCCAGTATTCTTTTAATATTTCTAGAGGAGTATTCAAGATTAAAGAGCGTTTAGAATAAAATCTGTACGTTCTTTAACAGTTCCAAATGGAACAACAATAACCATATACCCTAGTTTTCTATAAATATTTTCTAGTGCAGCGTGAATTTCGAGTGCTTCTTCATAACTTTCAAATCGTTCTTCATCAGATAAATAAATGGCTTTCCAAAGAGGCAACATAATTATCTTGGTGTATTTGTTTTCTTTACAAGGTTTTGTGAAAACGCTATCATAATTCTGTTTGAAATGATCCATATATCCTAAAACATCTGGAATACCTCTATCAAAAAAAATAATTTCATCTTTTTTATTTAGGGAATCTTTAAACTGTTTAATTCGACCATTAAGAATTTTTAGATTAAAATCCATTGGATCGTCAACTTCCGCGATAGGATTTGTTGTCAGACCTTTAAGATTACCATCTTTTTTAGCCTCTAAAGTAAACTCACGAATAACTTCATGAAAACAAAAGTAATTTCGCTTTTCAAGTTCTTTTATTATTGAAGTTTTACCTGTTCCTGGTCCACCAGTAATTACTATTTTTTGTTGCATAATGCAAAAATAAGAGATTCAAAATTTGTTTTAGCAATTTATTAAAATTCATTAAATATAGCTGTAATTTTGTACATCAAAAAGCGACTATTTTTATTGGTATTATTTTTGTAATTAAAACAATAAATTATTAATAATGGATAAAACACCAGAAATTTATAAAAAATTAAAATTAAGTTTAGATGAAACAATGGATTTTCCATCTAATTATTTATACAAATTTATTATTCCTAAGGATGATATTAAAATGAACTTAATTGAAAACATTTTTAATTATGGCGGAGCAGTTATAACCACAAGACCTTCAAAAACAGGAAAATATATAAGTATTTCTGTGCTTATTGAAATGAGTAGTTCTGATGAAATCATTTCTAAATATGTAGAAATAGGGAAAGTGAAAGGTGTAATTTCTTTATAATTTCCTTAACATTAAAACCCAGAAATAAAAGATAAATTGCGGCGTTATTATAAGTAATTATTCAATTGAATCCTTATTTTTGTATGCATAAAAAAAGAGAAATGACATTTAAAAATTATATTAATTTATTTATTGCGTTGAGTTTTTTTAATACGTTTTCGCAAACCAAGGATTCAGTTTTATTTACCATTGATAATGAGCCTGTATTTACTTCAGAATTTTTAAGAGTTTATTCTAAAAACTTAGATCTTGTATCTGATGAATCTCAAAAAGATATTAAAAACTATTTAGACCTTTTTGTCAATTATAAATTAAAAATTAAACAAGCATATGATTTAAAGTTTGATACTATTAAATCATATCAATCTGAATTGGCATCTTATAAGAAGCAACTTATGGAGCCATACTTGCGAGATGATTCTATTTTAAATGATGTTGTTAAAGAAGCATATGAACGCAGTTTGATTGAAATTAACGCAAGTCATATTTTAATCAACGAAAATTTTAAGAATTCTCAAGATACTTTAGCATCTTATAATAAAATTATAGATGCAAGAAATAAAATTATCAATGGTGAGTCATTTGAAAGTATTGCAAAAAAGTATTCTGAAGATCCATCAGCTAGAGATAGTAATAGAGGAAAAGGTAATGGAGGTAATTTAGGGTATTTTTCTGTTTTTGGCATGGTTTATCCTTTTGAATCTGCTGCATATAGTACTTCAGTTAATGAAATTTCTCAACCTTTTAAAACAAGATTTGGTTATCATATTGTAAAAGTATTAGATAAGAGAGAAGCGCGTGGAGAAGTTGAAGCGGCACATATTATGATAAAAGATAATTCTGAAGATGGTAAATTTAAGATTGATGAAATTTATTCAAAATTAGTTGAAGGTGAAGATTTTGAAAATTTAGCAAAAACAATATCAGAAGATAGTTATACAGCCAAAAAGAATGGAAGTTTAGGAAGATTTGGCTCAGGAAGAATGGTCAAAGAGTTTGAAGACAATGCTTTTGCTTTAAAAAATGTTGGAGATTATTCTAAGCCGTTTAAAACAAGATTTGGTTGGCACATTATTAAGTTAGTAAATAAATTTCCAGTAGAAAGTTTTGATATAGTTAAAGTGGAGTTAACCGAAAAAGTTAAAAAAGGAGATCGTTCTAAAAGTATTGATTATTCTATAGTTCATAAGTTAAAAAGAAATTATGACATTAAGGTTAATGAGAAATCTTTAAAGGCTTTTAAGAAAGAAAATTGGAAAGATAATAAGAGGAAGTTCATCAAAAATTTAATGACTATTGATGGTGATAAGGTGAATCAAAAAGCATTTTTTGATTATTTAGATGGTAATGAATTTACAGATAAATCTTTCAATTCATTTAAAGAAATAAAAATTTTGGATCACTATAAAAAGAACATCGAAAACAATAATAAAGATTATAAAAACACCTATCAAGAATATAGAGAAGGATTATTGTTGTTTGAAGTTTTACAAAGTAAAATTTGGGATAAATCGAAAGATAGTTTAGGAATTCAAAATTATTTTTCAGAAAACACTAAGGATTACCTTTTAGATAATGGTGAAATTCAAGAACTGAAAACCATTAAAGGTAAAGTAATAAATGATTATCAAGAATTTTTAGAAGCAGAATGGATTAAAGAATTACATTCATTATATGCTATAAGAATGAATGATGAAACACTAAAAACTGTGATTGAAAAATAAAATGCGCAGTAATATCATTTACATATCGATTTTAATGATTTTTATATCTTGCGAACTTCCAATGAAGTTTAAAAATGAAGAGCCTAAAACTGCTGTCGCAAAAGTATATAATAGCACTTTGTATCAATCAGAAATCGATCTTGTTTTGGCATCAAATCTTACGAAACAGGATAGTGCATTATTTGTAGAAAATTATATTAATTCTTGGGCAAAACAGCAATTATTATTGCATCAAGCAGAATTAAACTTAAAAGATGAAACATTGTCTTTTGAAAAATTAGTTTCAGATTATCGTGCAACACTCTATATAAATGCTTATAAGGAAGCATTGGTTTTGAATAAGTTAGATACTTTAGTTACAGATTATCAGATAGAAAAATATTATCTAGCGAACAACAATAATTTCAAGTTAAACGAAGAACTAGTCCAAATAAAGTATTTACATACAAATAGCAATAGATTAGATAAGAAAGGCTTAATAAAGTTATTTAAATCTACCAAAGAAGAAGATATTGATAGTTTACAATTAAGAGCGTTGGAATTCAAGTCTTTTAATTTTAATGATTCTATTTGGATAAAATATAGTGAGATATTAGATAAGATTAATTATCTAAAAAGTGAGGATAAAAAGAATATCTTAAAAAAAACTAATTTTCTTCAAAAAGAAGATTCATTAGGATTATATTTGATATCAATTAAAGATGTTCTAAAACGTAATGAAATAGCGCCAATTAGTTATGTTTATCCAACAATAAAACAGATTATTCTGCACAAAAGAAAGTTAGAGTTATTAAGAAAAATTGAAGTAGATTTATTAAACGATGCAATTAAAAATCAAAAATTTGAAACATATTAAAATGATAAAAAAAGGATTAATGCTAACATGTTTATTGTTTGCAATCAGCACATACTCTCAACAAAGAATTAAAGTTGATGGAGTAGCAGTTGTAGTTGGGAAAAACATAGTGTTAGACTCTGATGTCGATAAGTTTAAAATAGAAATTGAACAAAGAAGTGAAGGTAGAATTAAGATTTCTGATTGCGAAATGCTTGAAGAAATTATGTCGCAAAAACTTTTGGCTCATCATGCAATTATCGATAGTATTCCAGTATCTGAAGGAAGAGTTTTAGAACAAGTTGATAAACAAATTGGTTCGTTTGCTCAACAATTAGGTAGTATTCAAAAAGTTGTTGAATTTTATGGTTTTAATGATGAAATTGATTTACGAAAAGAATTAAGTCAAATTCAAAGAGAACAGCAATTGATACAAGGAGAAAGAGCAAGTATAACTGAAGAAATTGATATTACTCCAGACGAAGTTCGCACATATTTTAAAAACTTAGAAAGTGAAGGTAATTTACCAGAATTTGGTGCAGAAATTGAAATTTCTCAAATTGTAATTTATGCTAAGCCTACAGATGAAGAGATATTAAGAGTTGTTGATAAGTTGAAAAAGATAAAATCTGAAATTGAAGCAGGTTCTAGTATGAATATGAAAGCAATTTTGCATTCAGATGATCCTTCTGCATCAGGAAAAGGTCCAGGATCAGGAGGAGCATATACGATAACTCGTGAAAGTGGATTTGTAAAAGAATTTAAAGAAGTTGCTTTTAGTTTAGATGTTGGTGAAGTTTCTGACCCTTTTAAAACCGATTTTGGTTTTCATATTATAAAAGTGGAAAAAATTAAAGGACAACAAATTGATTTACGTCATATATTAATTCAACCAGAAATTGATGATAGTAAATTAGAAGAAGCAAAAGAAACTTTAGAAAAATTAAAAGTAGAAATAGACAAAGGAACAATTAGTTTTGTTGATGCAGTAGAAGAATACTCTGAAGAAGCAGCAACGAAGACCAATAAAGGTGCTATTTTAAATCCAGAAACAGGCGATACTCATTTTGAATTGACTCGTATGGACCCAACACTTTATTCTCGTATTTCTAGTTTAGCAGCAGGAAAAACGACCATACCTTTTTATGATGAAACACGAGAAGGAGAAAAAATGTTTAAACTCATTATGTTAAAGTCTAAAACAGACTCACATACTGCTAATTTTATCTCAGATTATGTAAAAATTCAATCATTGGCATTACAAAAAAAGAAAGAAGAAGCAGTTGATAAATGGGCAAAAGAAAAAATTGTAGATACATACATAAAACTAAACGGAAGTTACAAAGAATGTACTTTTGATAAAAACTGGAAAAAAGATTAATTATTATGTCAGATGTTGCAGCAATTGAAGAGTTAGGTGTTAAGTATAAAGAGCTTAAAAAAGAGATTTCTAAAGTTATAATAGGTCAAAACCAAACTGTTGATCATGTTTTGTATTCTATTTTTGCAGGAGGCCATTCATTACTGATTGGTGTTCCAGGATTAGCAAAAACATTACTTGTTCATACAATTGCAGAAGCAATTGGTTTAGATTTTAAACGTATTCAGTTTACTCCAGATTTAATGCCTTCGGATATTCTTGGAAGTGAAATTTTAGATGAAAACAGAAATTTTAAGTTTATTAAAGGGCCTATTTTCTCTAATATTATTTTAGCTGATGAAATTAACCGTACGCCACCAAAAACACAAGCAGCATTGCTAGAAGCAATGCAGGAACGAACAGTAACTATTGCAGGACAACATTATAAATTGGCATTACCATTCTTTGTATTGGCAACTCAAAATCCGATTGAGCAAGAAGGAACATATCCACTTCCAGAGGCTCAGTTAGACCGCTTCATGTTTTCTATTTATCTAGATTACCCAACTTTTGAAGAAGAAGTAGAAGTTGTAAAAAGTACAACATCAGATAAAGAAGTAACTGTAAAATCTCTTTTCACTGCTGATGAAATTATAAAATACCAAAAGTTAATTCGCCGTATTCCTGTTGCAGATAATGTTGTAGAATATGCAGTTAATTTGGTTTCAAAAACGCGACCAAACACAAAAAATACTCCAGAAATTGTAAATAACTACATTGATTGGGGAGCAGGTCCAAGAGCATCACAAAATTTGATTGTTGGCGCAAAAGTGAATGCCGCAATTAATGGTAAATTCTCTCCCGATATTGAAGATGTTAAAGCAGTTGCTTATCCAATATTAAGACATAGAATTGTTAAGAATTATAAGGCAGAAGCAGAAGGAATATCAGAAGAAGATATTATAAAAACATTGCTTTAATTATTTTTTTCAAAGAAACTAAACATATTTCCTCCATACTTTTTAGAATAAGTAAAGAATTTATTTTCAGATAAGTCTGTTTGTTTTGAGTGTTCAATTATCAGCATTCCATCATCATTCAATAAATTGTTTTGGAATACCAATTCAACAATTTTATCAAATTGTATTTTTTCAAAATCATAAGGAGGATCTGCAAAAATAACAGTTGCTTTTATTGGAGATTTCTCTAAAAATTTATAGACATCACTTTTAATAGTATCAATATTAAAATCGAGTTCTTTTGCCGTAGTAGCAATAAATTTCACACAGCCATAATGAGAATCTACTGCAGTAATTTTCTCACACCCTCTAGAAGCAAATTCAAAACTAATATTTCCAGTACCTGAAAATAAATCTAACACAGAAAGTGTATCAAAATAATAATTGTTATTAAGGATATTAAACAAGGCTTCTTTTGCCATATCTGTAGTTGGTCTTACAGGTAATTTTTTTGGCGCAGACAAGCGTTTTCCTTTGTGTCTTCCGGATATTATACGCATTTAGTGTTGGTTTAAGAGTGTAAAATGCGAATGATTAGAAATCTTTAAATCCTTTGCGAGAATGTAATTAGGTTCAAAGAATTGTATATTTTTTATATACTTATAGGTGATTTCATATATTTCAGATTCTTTCTCGATGTCTCCTAAAAATGTTAATTGAAATTCTTTGGGATTAAGTTTTAACTGCTCAGCTGTAAATAAGATATAATACAGAAAATCTTCTTTAGTCTTAAAGTTAAAGGTGTTGAAAAACTTTACTTTCTTATTTTTTAAAACGACTATTTGAAAAATACCCGTTTCCACATTCACAAAAAAATCTGTTTTATCATTTGTCAACGTTTCTTTTAAAAGTGTTTCTATTAAAACAGTTGTAGAGTGTTTGTATTCAAAACTTCCAAAAATATCGAATAAGTAATTATTAATATGGACAAAAGGAATATATACGCTTACCATTTCTGCGCTTAGCATAGTGTCATAAGTAATAAACTCGTTCTCTAGAACCTTTAGATTATATTGTAAATATTCATTCAGTTTATCTTCATTAAAAAACGGTAATGGAACAAAAGTTGATAAATTATTACTGTGAGTTACATTTACTGAAGTAAATTTTCCTTGAAGTAATTCATTTGTTTTAAATTTTATAGAGATAAAATCTAGTTGTTTTTGTGGTGTGATGTTTTCATTGTCAAACGAATAATCTTCCACAGCAATTATATCTTTTGTATTCGAGTTGCGAATGCAAAAAGAAAATCCATTCGACCGAAGTTGAATGGATATGTTTATATCTTTAAAATCTGTTTTAATGATTTCTATTTTTTAACGTCTCCAATATCATAAGAAGGAGGCCAGTTTCCAGTATCACTTACATCATTAAGTGAACCAACGCTTACATAAGCTCCTTTTATTTGATCATTTTCAATTGCTTCTTTTTCTTGGCGAATTAAATCTGCATCCATACCTTGTAATACAATATCTTTAGAAACTTTTGCTTCAAATACAGGTGCCATATAACCGTGAGTTTTTTGTATTTCTCCTAATTTCATTTCAAAATTAGCGTCTGTACCAGGAACACTCATAAGATTTTTGTATTCTCTACCAGCAAATGATGCTCTTACATCAGTATAACCAATCGTATCAGTTACTCTATATTCTACATCTTTTGTAAGTCCACCTCCAGCATTTTCTTTTCTTATTACATTATAAGAGTTTGTTTTAGCAAATTTTGCAGTATCGATAAACTTTATCAGGTTATCACCAGACTTAGCATATTTTCCAGTTACTTTTTTATGAGCAGCTTGTGCATCACGTATAACTTTTAAACTTTTAATAACTTTCGAATAACGCTTAGTTTTTTCAGCATTAAACTGAATCGGTTTCATAACGCTTTGATATGTAATATACGACAGTCCAATTATTGCTAACCATAATAGAATAGAAATTACTGGCTGTAATTTTTTTGGAATAAATTTTAAGATTGCTTTTGCTATAAAGTAACAAGCTATAATTCCAACAAGAAAGATTAAAAGTATTTTAAACATTAGATAGTTTTTATAAATTGATTATACGCAAATTTACATTTTTTTTTCAATGGTAAAAATTTTTTTGCATAAATCAAGTCGTATATTTGACTTTTTATAAATATATATGATAAAAACTGCCAAAGATTTTTATAACGAACTTATAGAATCCTTTCCTTTCACACCAACAGACACTCAAAACTTGTTATTAATACAACTGTCTGATTTTATTTTTGAAAAGAACAAGAATGGATTATTTCTGCTTAGAGGTTATGCTGGTACAGGAAAAACAACAACAATAAGTACAGTTGTTAAAAATTTATGGAAAGCAGGAAAAAAATCTGTAATGCTTGCACCAACTGGAAGAGCTGCAAAAGTAATTTCAAATTATGCTGGAAAACCAGCATTTACAATTCATAAAAAAATATACCATCCAAAGAAAGCAAAAAATGGAGGTGTAAACTTTGTAATGCAAACAAACAAGCATACAAATACTTTTTTTATTGTTGATGAGGCATCTATGATCTCTGACCTTACGAGTAATTCTAAACTATTTGAAAATGGTTCATTACTCGATGATTTAATTTCATATGTATATTCTGGAATTGGTTGTAAAATAGTTTTTATTGGTGATACAGCGCAATTACCTCCTGTAAAATTAGATATAAGCCCTGCACTTGACGCAAATAAATTATCGCTAAATTATGATAAAGATGTTGTTGATCTTGAATTAACCGAAGTAACGCGTCAACATGCAGATTCAGGGATTTTATCAAATGCGACTGAATTGCGTCAACTTCTTTCAGGAACTGTTTTTGACATATTTCAATTCAAATTAAATTTTCCAGATATTGTTCGTCTAGAAGACGGTTATGACATACAAGATGCAATTACTTCGGCTTATGATAGTCAAGGAGTAGAAGATACTGCTTTTATTGTGAGATCAAATAAACGTGCAAATCAATACAATCAACAAATAAGAAGTAAAATTAGAGGCCAAGAGAATGAAATCTCAACAGGAGATTATGTAATGGTTGTAAAAAATAATTATTTTTGGCTGCCAGATTCTTCAGATGCAGGATTTATTGCAAATGGTGATATTTGTGAGATAATGGAAATCAGAAAAATAAAAGAATTGTATGGATTTCGTTTTGCAGAAGTAAAAGTAAGAATGATAGATTACAAAAATCAAAGTCCATTTGACACAGTTATATTATTAGATACATTGACTTCGGTTACACCTTCTCTTTCTTACGAGGATTCAAATCGATTGTATCAAGAAGTTTCTAAAGATTTTGAGAACGAAAGGTCTAATTATAAAAAACTCCTTTCTATAAAATCAAATAAATATTTTAATGCACTTCAAGTTAAGTTTTCCTATGCGATGACTTGTCATAAGTCACAAGGAGGACAATGGAAAACAGTATTTATTGAACAGCCATATTTACCTGAAGGTCCAAACAAGGAATATCTTCGTTGGTTATATACTGCAGTTACTCGAGCACAAGAAAAACTATATTTAATAGGTTTTAATGCCTCCTCTTTTGAAGAATAATAATGTTTTTAACAATTCATTATTACTTATAACTTGTTTATTCTAAGCGAACCCTTATTTTTGTGTCTTTGTAAAAATAAAAAATGAAAATTCAAAATATAAATCCTCCAAAAGCAACTAAAAAACCTAAGGAATTAATAATTCATGATGATACTCGAATTGATAATTACTACTGGTTAAATGAACGAGAAAACCCTGAAGTTATCGACTATTTGAATTCAGAAAATACTTATTTCGATCAGATGACTGCTCATACAAATAAGTTTCAAGAAGACTTATTTGAAGAGATGAAAGGACGAATTAAAGAAGAAGATGAGTCAGTACCTTATAAGAAAAACGGTTATTTTTATATTACACGTTTTAAAAAAGGGGATCAATATCCAATATATTCTCGTAAAGAAGGTAACTTAGATTCAATTGAAGAAGTGTTGTTTAATGTCAATGATTTGGCAAAAGGACATGATTACTATCAATTTAAAGGGATGTCTGTGAGTCCAAATAATAAATTTGTGGCATTTGGAGTAGATACTGTGAGTCGAAGACAATACACGTTACAATTTAAAAATTTAGAAACCAATGAGTTATATCCAGAAAAAATAGAAAACACTACAGGATCAGCAACTTGGGCAAATGATAATAAAACTATTTTTTACACAAAACAAGATACAGAAACGCTGCGAAGTCATAAGGTTTTCAAGCATGTTTTAGGAACAAACGTTAAAGAAGATGTTGAAGTTTTTTATGAAAAAGATGATACTTTCGGAACCTTTGTTTATAAAACGAAGTCTCAAAAATATATCATAATTGGTTCTTTTAGTACGCTATCAAACGAGTATCAAATTTTACCTGCGGATGATATTTCAGGCGAATTTAAATTATTTCAAAAGCGAACAAAAGACTTAGAATATAGTATAGCGCATTATAATGATGGCTTTTATATTCTTACCAATAAAGACAATGCTACTAATTTTAAACTGATGAGAACATCAGAAAATAAAACAGCAAAAGAGCATTGGCAAGATGAAATTCCGCACAGAAAAGATGTTTTATTAGAAGATATATCAATTTTTAAAAATCATTTGGTACTTGAAGAGCGTTCAAATGGATTGAATAGAATTAGAATTATACGTTGGGATAAAACAGAAGATTATTATTTATCTTTTGATGAAGAAACCTATTCTGTTGGTGTATATCCAAATCCAGAATTTAATACTAATACCATTCGTTATGGTTATAATTCTATGACAACTCCAGCATCTGTGTTCGATTTTAATATGGATGATAGGTCACAAGTAATCAAAAAAGAGCAAGAAGTTGTTGGCGAAAAATTTGATAAAAAGAATTATAAGAGTGAGCGAATTTGGGCAAATGCACGAGACGGAAAGCAAGTTGCTGTGTCTTTAGTATATCGAAAAGACACTAAATTAAGTAATAAAACGCCATTATTATTATATGCTTATGGTTCATATGGTCATACAATTAGTGATGGTTTTAGTACAACACGATTGAGTTTATTAGATCGTGGTTTCGTTTTTGCAACTGCACATATCAGAGGAAGTGAGTATTTAGGAAGGCAATGGTACGAAGATGGAAAATTATTGCGTAAGATGAATACTTTTACAGATTTTATTGATTGCGCGAAACACTTAATAAAAGAAAATTACACATCAGAAAAGCATTTATATGCGATGGGAGGTTCTGCAGGAGGATTATTAATGGGAGGAATTATGAATATGAATCCAGAACTCTTTAGTGGTGTTATTGCAGCAGTGCCATTTGTTGATGTTGTAACGACAATGTTAGACGATACAATTCCGTTAACAACAGGAGAATACGATGAATGGGGAAATCCTAATGAGAAAAAGTATTATGAGTATATGAAGTCATATTCACCATATGATAATATAAAAAATAAAGAATATCCTCACTTATTGGTCACCACTGGATTACATGATTCTCAAGTTCAATATTTTGAGCCTGCAAAATGGGTAGCAAAATTAAGAGATCAAACAAAAAATAATAATAAAATAATAATGCATATAGATATGAGCGTAGGTCATGGAGGTGCCTCTGGAAGATTTGATAGTTTGAAAGATGTAGCTCGCGATTATGCGTTTTTATTAGATTTGGAAAGAATTATTACAATTTAATTTTTTTTTGTAAATTTGCAACTTGTAAAGTTATTACAGTACATGAAACGAAATAAAAGTATTCATCAAAATATATTAGGATTAATTGGTGAAACACCAATGATACGATTAAACAAAATCACCGAAAATTTAAACGGTGAGTTTTTAGCAAAGTTCGAAGGATATAATCCAGGACATTCTACTAAAGATCGTATCGCATTATACATTATAGATCAAGCAGAAAAGCAAGGAATCTTAAAGTCAGGAGATACAATTATCGAGACGACTTCAGGAAATACAGGCTTTAGTTTGGCAATGGTTAGTATTTCAAAAGGATACAAATGTATATTGGCAGTTAGTTCAAAATCATCAAAAGATAAAATTGATATGCTCAAAGCGATGGGCGCAAAGGTGTATGTTTGTCCAGCACATGTGAGTGCAGATGATTCTAGATCTTATTACCAAGTAGCAAAGAGGTTACATGCAGAAACTGCTAATTCAGTATATATCAATCAATATTTTAATCAATTAAATATTGATGCACACTATCAATCAACAGGACCAGAAATTTGGGAGCAAACTAAAGGTGAAATTACTCATTTAGTTGCCGCAAGTGGAACTGGAGGAACAATTTCAGGAACTGCACGTTTCTTAAAAGAGCAAAACCCGAATATTAAAATATTAGGAGTTGATGCATTTGGTTCTATTCTTAAGAAATTTCATGAAACTAAAGAATTTGATGTAAATGAAATTTACCCATACAGAATTGAAGGACTAGGAAAAAATTTAATTCCTACAGCAACTGATTTTGATATTATTGATAAGTTTGAAAAAGTTTCTGATGAAGATAGCGCACATACAGCAAGAGAACTTGTATTAAAAGAAGCAATTTTTGCGGGATATACAAGTGGTGCAGCAATGCAAGCAGTAAAACAATATGCAAAAGCAGGAGAATTTGATGAGAATAGTAAAGTAGTTATTATTTTTCCAGATCATGGTTCACGTTATATGAGTAAAGTTTATAGTGATGTTTGGATGCGTGAACAAGGATTTTTTGACAGTCAAAAACAGGAGAATTCAACAGTAGAGTTTATAAAATAGAATTATAAAAAATATAATTAATTAAAGGTGTTGAATTTCAACACCTTTTTTATTTGAAAAGACCTCAAAAAATAGTTAATTTGCAAAATAGAATATTTGGGAATTACCAAATTATAGTAAGAAAGAATACATGAAAGATTTATTTGATAGAATAAAAGATGATAAAGGGCCTCTTGGAAACTGGTCAAAACAGGCTGAAGGCTATTATATTTTTCCGAAATTAGAAGGACCAATTTCAAACAGAATGTCTTTTAATGGTAAGAAAGTTGTTACATGGAGTATCAATGATTATTTAGGTTTGGCAAATCATCCAGAAGTTTTAAAAGCAGATGGTGAAGCAGCGATGGAGCATGGAATGGCATACCCTATGGGAGCGAGAATGATGTCTGGGCACACAAAATTCCACGAGCAATTAGAAGAAGAATGTGCTGAGTTTGTTGATAAAGAAGCAGCATATTTAGTAAATTTTGGATACCAAGGAATGGTATCTGCAATTGATGCGTTGGTAAATAAAAATGATGTCATTGTTTATGATATGGATACGCATGCTTGCATTATAGACGGAGTAAGATTACACGCAGGAAAACGTTTTGTATATCGTCATAATGATATTGAAAGTTTTGAAAAAAATATGCAACGTGCCACAAAGATGGCTGAAAAAACTGGAGGAGGTATTTTAGTGATTTCTGAAGGTGTTTTTGGACTGAGAGGAGAGCAAGGTCGTTTATCAGAGATTATCGCGCTAAAAGAGAAGTATAACTTCCGTATTTTGGTTGATGATGCACACGGTTTTGGAACACTTGGTGAAGGAGGTAAAGGAACTGGTTTTGAACAAGGTGTTCAAGACGGAATAGATGTTTATTTTGCAACATTTGCAAAATCAATGGCAGGAATCGGAGCATTCTTTGCAGGAGATAAAGATGTAATACAATTCTTACAATACAATATGCGCTCTCAAATGTTTGCAAAATCATTGCCAATGGCAATGGTAAAAGGTGCATTAAAGCGTTTAGATATGATTCGTACAATGCCAGAATTAAAAGATAAATTGTGGGAAATCACAAATGCCTTGCAAAGTGGATTGCGTACTGCTGGTTTTGATTTAGGAACTACAAAAACATGTATTACACCAGTATTTTTAAAAGGGCAAATTCCTGAAGCAATGGCAATGGTACATGATTTAAGAGAAAATCATGGTATTTTCTGTTCAATTGTTGTGTATCCGGTAATTCCTAAAGGATTAATTATTTTAAGATTGATTCCTACTGCTGCACATACACATGAAGATATTGATGAGACAATTAAAGCCTTTTCTGCTATTAGAAGTAAGTTGGAAAGTGGAGTATACAAGCGCATTGGCGAGAAAATGGTATAATTACCAATTCAAATAAATAGTATTAAAACCTCCGATTATCGGAGGTTTTTTTATGAGATAATGTTATCTTTGTATATGGCACAGGAAAAAACACAACTTACACAGCAAGATTTTGAATCAGTTACTACAAAAGAAGAATTGTTAGCGACACTAAAGTCTAAAGAAATTAATATAGATAAAGTTGTAAAACGACTTACATATAATGAAGAACTAAGAATGCTTCAGGTTGAGTTGGTAAAATTGCAACAATGGATTTCTAAAAATAAAAAACGAGTAATTGTTATTTTTGAAGGGCGAGATGCAGCTGGAAAAGGAGGAAATATCAGACGTTTTTCTGAACATTTAAATCCTCGTTCTATGAAGACGGTAGCACTTACGAAGCCTACAGAAACAGAAATGGGACAATGGTATTTTAGAAGATATATCAGAAGATTACCAAATCCAGGAAAAATAGTTTTTTTTGATCGTAGTTGGTACAATCGTGCAGTAGTAGAACCAGTTATGGGTTTTTGTACAGACGATCAGTATAAAAAATTCATGTTACAAGTCCCTGAATTTGAGCATATGTTATATGAAGATGATATTAAAATCATTAAATTTTGGTTTTCTATTACTAAAGAAGTTCAACAAGAGCGTTTTAATGCACGTCTTGAAAACCCACTAAAAAGATGGAAATTTAGTCCTGTAGATAAAAAAGGACAAGAACTTTGGGATGTATACACAACATATAAAGAGCAAATGTTTAGTAAAACTCATACAGCATATAGTCCATGGATATTAGTAAAAGCAAATGACAAAAAATCTTCTCGATTAGAAAGTATGAGATATGTGCTTTCGCAATTCGATTACGATGGCAAGGATGAAGCATTGACAACTTTACATCCAGATCCAAATATTATCATGCGTTATTATCGTTCAAATAAGCAAATAGACTAAGATGGAAGAATTTATTTATACAGAGAAAAATCTTAAGAATCTGAATTCTAAAAAAGGATTGACGACATTATTGTCTTCAGATAAATTAAATGTAGAAAAGGCTGTTCGTTATTTAGAATATGAAAAGAAGTTAGAGAGGCTACAGATAGAGTTGGTGAAGTTACAAACATGGGCAATTGCTAATAATGAACGAATTATTATAGTTTTTGAGGGACGAGATGCAGCAGGAAAAGGTGGTGCTATTAGAAGGTTAACGGAACGTATTAATGCACGTCATTATGCTATTATAGCACTTCCAAAACCAAATAAAGAAGAGCGTTCACAATGGTATTTTCAACGATATGTTTCTGAATTCCCTAAAGAAGGCGAAATTATATTTTTTGATAGAAGTTGGTATAATAGAGCCGTTGTAGAGCCAGTTAATGGATTTTGTTCAGAAGCTGAACATGAATTGTTTATGAATCAAGTAAATGATTTTGAACGAATGGTTACTGATTCAGGAACAAGATTGGTTAAGATTTATATGTCTATTTCTAAAAGAGAGCAAGCAAAACGTTTTGAAGATATTAAGGCAGATCCATTAAAACAATGGAAAATGTCTAAAGTTGATGAAAAAGCACAAGAACTTTGGGATGATTATACGCTCTATAAAAAGAAAATGTTTGCAAAAGCAAAAGAAGGGAAAAGACCTTTTAAGATAATTAGAGCAAATCGTAAAACATCGGCTCGTATCGAGGTTATTGAGCATATTTTAAAGGCTATACCTTATGATAAAAATATTGAAGT
>CALIIP010000054.1 GCA_938018045.1 uncultured Flavobacteriaceae bacterium | reverse complement strand
ATAGAATATTTTACCGAATAAATTAGCCGTACCTTTGTCCGCTAATAAAGGAATGACTTTAGAAATATAAATGGTCGTTTCACAATCAATTTATATGTCATTTGAATCCCTCGGATTAATTCCAGAATTATTAAAAGCGGTAGAAAAGCAAGGTTACACAACTCCTTCACCAATTCAAGAAAAAGCAATTCCATTAGTATTAGAAAGAAAAGATGTTTTGGCTTCTGCGCAAACAGGAACTGGAAAAACAGCTGGATTTACATTGCCGATTTTACAAATTTTACATCAAACAAAAAAAGAAGGAAGAAGACCTGTACGTGCATTGGTACTTACTCCAACTAGAGAATTGGCAGCACAAGTGCACAAAAACGTGATGGATTATAGCCAATATTTGGATATAAAATCTACAGTTATTTTTGGTGGCGTAAATGCAAAACCACAAATAAAATCATTGAAATACGGAGTAGATATTGTAGTTGCAACTCCAGGACGTTTATTAGATTTGATAGATCAAAGAGCACTTTCTTTAGGTCGCGTTGACATTTTGGTTCTGGATGAAGCAGATAGAATGCTTGATATGGGATTCTTGCGTGATATCAAGAAAATCATGGCAATGATGCCAACAAAAAGACAAAATCTATTGTTTTCTGCAACTTTTTCTAAGGAAATTAAGAAATTAGCAGAAGGGATATTGCACAAACCAGTTTTAGTAAAAGCAGAACCAGAAAATTCAACAGCCGAAAAAGTTGTTCAAAAAACATATAGAGTAGATCAAGGAGATAAAATTGAGGTAACCATCAAATTAATTGCTGATGGAAACTGGAAACAAGTCTTGATTTTTACACGTACAAAACATCGTGCAAACAAATTAAGTGAGAAATTGGTTAAGGCAGGAATTTCTTCTGCAGCAATTCATGGAAATAAAAGTCAAGGAGCCAGAACTAAAGCATTGGCTTCTTTTAAAAGTGGTGCAGTCAGAGTGTTAGTTGCTACAGATATCGCAGCGCGTGGATTAGACATACCATTATTACCGCACGTTATAAACTTCGAATTACCAAACATTGCTGAAGATTATGTGCATAGAATTGGTCGAACTGGTAGAGCAGGTGCAAGTGGTGAAGCAATTTCCTTGGTAGATATTAATGAAGTAGAATATGTAGAAGGAATTGAGAAATTATTAGGAGAAAAATTATCAAGTGAAATTATCGCAGGTTATGAACCAACAGCGAAACTTGCTCCAAATAAACCTAAGCAAGGTAATAATAGGAATCAAAACAGAAATAAATCTCGAAATTCTAAACCTAATAATTCAAGTTCAGGAGGAAATAATAGCAATCGAAGAAATAATAATAGGGGAAGAAGGTAAAAGTCAATCAATACTTGGTTTTTTCCTGTTTGATTTTTTCAAAGCATGTCGACTTTTCTTTTCTAATCGTTTTCTAATAGATGCTCTGCTTTGTTTAGTCTTTTTACGAGGTTTTTGAACTTTCAACCCGTTTTTAATTAGTTCTAAAAAACGCTTGATTGCAATCTCTTTATTTTTATGCTGACTTCGACTTTCATCGCAATTTAAAGTTAATATACTTTCTTTACTTAGTCTTGTTTTTATGTTTTTTAAAAGAATCTCTTTTTCTTCGTCGGTTAGATTTACTGAATTGATTACATCAAAAGTTAAGACAATTTTTGAAGATACTTTGTTTACATGTTGTCCTCCAGCGCCACTACTTCTAATTGCTTTAAAATTTAATTCTTTAGTGAGATTTTCAGCGTTCATTAAAACATATCTTGATTCATATTTTGATGCATAAAGTGCATATCCAAATCTATCAAAGAATCTGAAAAAGTATCTAAATTTTTGTGTTTAGCAAGGAGTTTATCTATTTCCTTTGTGGCTGTATTTAAACGCGTTTCTTTATCACCTTTTAATAGAATATAGTTTCTATTGTGTTTTTTTAAAGCTTCTTCAAAAGCGTTAAACATTTCTAATCTTAGTTCAGGTCTATCTCTTAAATCATCTTCTTCCCAAGGAGTATCTATATAGGTTAATAAATATAAATCGTAGGAGTTTTTAGTTGCCGCTTCATCTAACTTTGGGTCTACAAAACCACCATAATATTCTTCTGAATAAACTTTTGTTTCTAATAAGTCTGTATCACAAATTAAAATTTTATCTGCTTTTTTTGCAAGTTTGTTCTCTAGTTTCATTTGTCCGATTGCAATCGGAATTAAATCAGAATTTTCACAAGTTTTACGCTCATTATTCCACTTTTCTTGTAAGTATTCACGTGCAAATTCTGGAGTCCAAACGGTATTGTAATGACGCGCCAATTGAGTAGAAAGTGTTGTTTTGCCAGTAGATTCTGGACCAAACAAAACAACTTTTACGATGTTTGCTTCTTTTTGTCTAAGATTTTTTTCCATTGTTTATATCCTAAAATTGCTAATATTAAAAATATACTATATTGAATTCCTGTAAAGCCATATCCCTTTACAAAATAAAGCGGAATCGAAACAATGTTTCCTGCAATCCATAGCGACCAGTTTTCAATCTTTTTATTTGCCATCAACCACATTGCTGCAAAAAATATTCCTGTAGTAAAGGTATCTAAAAAAGGTGTAGCTTCTCTAAATTCTGATAAATTTCCTGAAGTAAGTTTTGTAATTGCATAATTTATACTTTCTCCAAAGCCTAAACTATTTGGCATAACATTGTAATAGCGATACACAATTATCACAAAAATCGAGGTAAAAGCAAATATTCCAAAGGCTTTTATTTTGTCTGATTTTGTTGTTCTTGAAATCGGAATATGACCTTTTTTATTATCAACAATTTTACTCCACATATACCAACCATAAATACTCATAATTGTATAGTAAATATTGATAATAAGATCACCATATAAGTTCCATTGAGACAATAAATACACATAAATTGCTGTGCTAATAATTCCTGTAGGAAAGACTAATATATTTTCCTTTTTGGCATAATAGACGCTGATTACTCCAAAAACTGCAGCCGTAAGTTCGAGTAGAATATTCAGACTTGAAGCAGTACTATAAGGTTCTATAAAAAAGCTGATTATTTCGTTCATATAATTGCTTCTAAAATACTATTATTTTCTTCGAATGCTGTACCAATGATAACTATATCAGCACCGTTTTTATAAGCATTTTTAAGTTGTTTTTTTGTTCTAATTCCCCCTCCAACTAACAACGGAATTGTTAAATTATCTGACACCTCTTTTATTATTTCTTGGCTGACCGCTTCGGTCGCTCCACTTCCTGCTTCTAAATATATGAGTTGTTTTCCCATTAATTCTCCAGCTATTGCAGTCATTGTAATTTCTTCGATATTCAATTGTGAAATCGGAGTTGTATTACTTACTTTTTGCACTGAAGTTTCTACGCCTCCATCAATCAATATATATCCTGTCGGAATAATTTCTAAAGATGTTTTTTTTAATTTTCTAACAGATTTTATTTGTTGTCCGATTAAATATTCAGGATTTCTTCCAGACAGTAATGATAGAAATAATAAAGCATTAGCCTTGTTTGTAACTTGCTCAAAATCACCAGGGAAAATTATAATTGGAATATGTGTAAGCGTTTTTATTTTTTTTACCAATACTTCTGTAATTCCAATAGAAACTGTACTTCCACCGACAAAGATGTAATCAACTTTAGATTGGTTTATTTTTGTAATTGTTTCTTCAACTTCGGAAATCAAAAGTTTATCAGGATCTAATAAAATAGCAAGTAGTTTATCACCTTTTTCTCTTGATGTTTTTATATGTTCTAAAATGGTATTCAATTCTTCTTTTTAAGGTCTCGAAACCGCTCGACCAAACAATTTGATTGAACTTCTGTTAGGTATCTCAAACGTTTAAACTTTTTCACTTTACAACTTTACAACTCAAAAAGCATAAACACAAGTAAAGCCTTCGAATTCTAAGAAATAAATATGATAGCGTTCAGTGCTGCCATCGTAACGAATTTCTCCAGTTGTTTTGGCATCATCAAACATAAAGTCTTCTATATATATGTGCTG
This sequence comes from uncultured Flavobacteriaceae bacterium, assembly GCA_938018045.1. GTDB lineage: Bacteria > Bacteroidota > Bacteroidia > Flavobacteriales > Flavobacteriaceae > Urechidicola. Next base: position 10,727 of record CALIIP010000054.1, on the reverse strand, counting down.
TAAGAAACGTAATTTTTTCTTTCCATAAATTTTATAAAGCGATTCTTTCGCGCCCCAAACAATTGTTAGTTTTCCAATCAAAGCATCGTGATTGGCAATTGTTTTGTATTCTTGAATAGGTGTAAACTTATGAGCGATTTTTAAAATTTTATCTCGTTGTTTTTCAATGTCTATTCCAACAGTTTTTTTATCCGAAATAATAATAGCAGAAAATGTAAAAGAGTGTGTAATTGAAATATATTTATTGTCTTTAAGATGAGGTTTTCCAAACTCATCATATGCCAAGTCTTTGTCTTGATAACCTACTTCAGCGAGTAATTTTCGAACACTCATAAAACCTCTTTGATGCAAATCTGATTTCATGCTATCAACTCTATCCTGTGAAGATTTAGTTAATATGATTCCGCTTGATAATTCTTCAAAAGATTCTTCAATCTTCCAAATCAAAACTTTTATGGTTTCATTAACATGTATGGTTTTATATAATGACATGAATAAAATAAATATTTTGTAACTTTGCAGCCAATTTAGATATAAACAAATATACATAATATGAATACAAAAACAGCGACTTATGTGCCTTTCAAAGTTAAAGATATTTCTTTAGCAGATTGGGGAAGAAAAGAAATGGACTTAGCGGAAGCAGAAATGCCAGGATTAATGTCTTTGAGAGAAGAGTATAAAAACGAGCAACCATTAAAAGGAGCAAGAATTGCTGGATGTCTACACATGACAATCCAGACAGCTGTTTTAATCGAAACTTTACAGGCTTTAGGTGCAGAAGTAACTTGGAGTTCTTGTAATATTTTTTCTACACAAGATCAAGCTGCTGCTGCAATTGCTGCTGCAGGAACTGCAGTGTATGCATGGAAAGATATGACTGAAGAAGAATTTGATTGGTGTATCGAACAAACGTTATTTTTTGGAGAAGATAAAAAACCATTAAACTTAATTTTAGATGATGGTGGAGATTTGACTAATATGGTTTTGGATCGTTTTCCAGAATTAGCTGCAGGAATTAATGGTTTGTCTGAAGAGACAACTACAGGTGTTCACCGTTTATATGATAGAGTTAAGGCTGGAACATTGCCAATGCCTGCTATTAATGTAAATGATTCTGTTACGAAGTCTAAATTTGATAATAAATATGGATGTAAAGAATCTGCAGTTGACGCAATCAGAAGAGCAACAGATATTATGTTGGCTGGAAAGCGAGTAACAGTTTGTGGTTATGGTGATGTAGGAAAGGGTACTGCTGCTTCTTTTAAAGGTGCAGGAAGTATTGTAACAGTTACAGAAATAGATCCTATTTGTGCTTTACAAGCAGCAATGGATGGTTTTGAAGTAAAAAAATTAGAAACAGTTATTGCAAATAGTGATATCATTATTACAACTACAGGAAATAAAGATATTATTCAAGGACGTCATTTCGAAGCAATGAAAGACAAAGTAATTGTTTGTAATATTGGACATTTCGATAACGAAATTGATATGGCTTGGTTGAATAAAAACCACGGAAACACAAAAGATACGATTAAGCCACAAGTTGATAAATACAACATTGCAGGAAAAGATATTATTATTTTGGCTGAAGGCCGTTTGGTGAATTTAGGTTGTGCAACAGGTCATCCAAGTTTTGTAATGAGTAACTCGTTTACAAACCAAACGTTGGCGCAATTAGAATTATGGAACAATAGAGATGCTTATAAAAACGAAGTGTATATGTTACCAAAGCACTTAGATGAAAAAGTAGCAAAATTACATTTAGCAAAAATTGGTGTTGAATTAACAGAATTACGTGAAGACCAAGCAAGTTATATTGGTGTTACTGTTGATGGCCCATATAAGCCAGAACACTATAGATATTAAATACTATTTGTCATTCTGAGTGAAAACGAAGAATCTTAAATAAAAAAACTCTCACAGGAATGTGAGAGTTTTTTTATGCCAAATTTTAACATTTTATATTTTCCCAATTAACAGAATCTTAACGGAGATAATCTTTATTAAGTTATAATATTGTAGGTGTAAAATAAAATTTAGTTTTTTCTTTTTTTTTTGAAAGGCAGCGTTAATTTTTTAACGCTGCCTTTCTTTTTATTATAAGTCTTTTAAAAGTTCATCAACTGCTTTTTTCAATTGTGTATCCTTTCCTTTTGCTTTATCATCAGGATTGTTAGCAACAATAATGTCTGGAATTGCAGCATGAAAATCCATATTTTTTTCGCTAGATTTTACATACCATCCTCTAAATGGAACTCTAACACGAGATCCATCAATTAAAGTTTGACCTCCTGTAGAAATAACCGCTCCAAAAGTTGGTACACCAACTAATTTCCCTAAACCTAGTTCTTTGTATGCATGAGAGAAAATTTCAGCGTTAGAATAGCTATTTTGATTACACAAAGCAATCGAAGGTTTTGTCCAAGATGCTAAAGGTAAACGCTCACTAAAAGGGTAATTATTCTTAAAGTTTTTATGCTCTTTTTCTAAATTTTTTGCAGCACCTCTAGGAACAGTATATGCATGTTGTTTTACGTTTAAAACAGCCATTAAATAATCTGTAGTCCATCCACCGCCATTATATCTAACGTCTATAACAACACCTTCTTTACCATATCCAGCAGCAGTTAATTCTCTTTCAAAACGCTCAAAACTTGTCCAGTTCATTCCTCGAATATGGATATAGCCTAATCTACCGTTAGAATATTTTTCTGTCAATCTTTTACGCTCTTTTACCCAAGCATTATAATTGTCTGTTCTTGCACTTGATTTAGGTCGTATCACTACTTCTTTTGTGATTCCGTTTGAGATTACTTCCAGAATAATTTTACTGTCAGATGTTCCATTAAGCAACTCATTTATATTTTGATTTTTAGTCAATACTTCACCATCTACAGAAGTAATAATATCTCCAACTTTTAATTTATTTACTTCTCTATCTGCAGCAGAATTTAGAACGACTGAAGTTATTTTTACACTTCCATTATTTTGCGGTTCAAATTCCAGACCTAAGATTCCTGTACTTTCTTTTTGAACAGATTTTCTTTCTTCACCTCTAGACATTCCCATATGACTGGCATTCACTTGCCCAAGCATGTTATTAAATACTTTTTTGAAATCTGCTCTTGTAGATGCTTTCATTGCCAATGGCTTGTATGTACTTTTTAAATTTTTCCAGTTTTTACCATGATGGTTTGGATCGTAAAAACGTTTTTCGATTACATCCCAAGCTTCTTCAAAAATTTGATTTGATTCAGCCTTATAATCAATCATCATTTTTGCAGAAAACGGTAAAGACTCTTTCTTAGAATCTGCTATTTTGATTCTGTTTAATTTTCCTTTAGAAACAAAGTAGAGGTGTGTATATTTTGAATTTACAGTAATATTTCTTGGGCTTATATTTCCTGTAGTCAAATTCTTTTTCTCTTTTCCATCCCAGTTTATTTTAAACAAATCGTTTTCAACATCAGGATTTCCTCTTGTACCATTTGTAGTAGTGTAGAAAATTGTTTTTCCATCTTTAGAAATTGCTTCGGCAAATTCAGAACCTGTAAAGGAAGTAACTTGTTCTTGACGCTCATGAATATCTGTAAAGTCAATTGTGATATCTTTAACTGATTCTTCTTTTTTCTCACCTTTATCATCATCTTTCTTTTCTGATTTTTCATCCTTTTTCGTTGAAGGTTCTTCATCAGACTCATCCCAATCTTCTTTAGTCTTTTCCCAATCTTTTTTGTTTAGCCAAACAAACCAAACATCATAATCGCCATTATTCCTATTAGAAGAAAAAACCAATTTGCTACCATCTTTACTCCAAAGCGGTCCATAATCACCTTTTGGATGCATTGATACGTTTACAGGTTTTTTAGTTCCATCTACTTTGTGAATAAAGATTTCATTATTAAAATTAAGATCAGTCAAACTGTACGCAAGCCATTTAGAATCAGGAGACCAAGAAACATCTGAAGGTGTATCCCAATTATCTTTTAAGACTTTTTTGTCACTCAATTTGCCATCCTTTGATATCGAACTTACTGTTAGTTTTGTACCTTCGATATAAGAAATTGACTTTCCGTTAGGAGCAAGCCTCACATTCTTAACACCTTCTTTGCTATTTGTCAATTGCTTAGAAGAATGTTTTAAAGAAGTAAATATATTTTTGTTTTTTGCATCGCTTGAAGAAACTGTAAATAAGTTCTTGTTTCCATCTTTATCTGAAATGTAATATAGCGTATCATCATTTAACCAACCAATATCTAAATCTCTAGATGGTGAATTTGTAAGATTTACTGATTTACTTTTTTTAGTATCATTTTGAGTAACAAAAACTTCACCTCTTACAACAAATGCACTCAACTTTCCGTTTGGTGAAACTTCAATTTCTGTTGCTCTGTTTGTAAATGTTTTACGCTCAATTGGATCAAATCTATAATCACTATTTATTTCAATGTTTAAAGGTTTTTGTGCTTTTGTTGTTCTATCAATCAAAGAAACTTTATCACCAGAAATCATAACAATATCATTACCGTTTGCACTAATATCAAATGAAGATAACCCCATTTTTTTTAGGTTGGATATTTTAGAAATAGCACCAACTTTTTTACCACTTGCATCAATATTTAATTCATGAATATTATAAACTCCATCTCTTGCTGATTGAAATAATAGTGTGGAATTGTTCGCCCATTTTGGTGACAAATCTTGTCCGTCAAAAGTTGTTGTTTGATGATAAGTGTCATTAGTAGTATTGTAAATCCAAATATCTCTATTTGCAGCACCTTTGTATGCCTCTCTTGCTATTCGACAAGTTCCTCTAGTAAAAGCAATAAATTTATTGTTTGGAGACATCACTGCATCAAAACCAACAGCGTCTAAAAGTCTTTTTGGAGTCCCTCCATTTGCACTTACCGAATGAATTTCACCTTCTCTTTCTACTTGTACAAAGTTTCTTACAGTCAAGAATAGAATAGTATTATCTAAAGTAAAATCTGTCACATAATCGTTAGAAGAATGAAAAGTTAACCTTTTTGGAGTTCCTCCATTTACTGGAATGGTAAAAACATCTTTATTACCAAATCTATCGCTTTCAAAAGCAATTGTTTTTCCGTCTTTGCTCCAAATGGGATTTTCATCAAATCCTTCATGAATTGTCAAACGCTTTAAGTTTTGACCATTGGTTGTGATTGTCCAAAGATCTCCTTGATAATTAAAGGCAATAAGTGTTCCGTCTGGATTTAAAGTTGGTGTGTTTATTAATGGATTTGATTGCGAAAATACAACTGTAGTTGTCGCAAATAATAGTAAAAAGATGGCTAGTTTTCTCATATTTGATTTTAAAGATTGATTGTATCCAAAAATACAAATAAGGGGAAGAAATTCTAGGTGAAATTATGATTTTAACATATAATTAATTTAAGGTTATAGATGTATTTAAGATAAATTAGTTTCCTTAAAATTTCATTCTATAACTTATGTTTGGTGTTAAACCAAGGCCATGTTTGTCAATTTTTTGAATAGAATTATTTTGATCAATTATGTAATAGGAGTTTATAACATTCTTTTTGTCAATTAAATTCCAAATTGAAAGGCCAATTTCTCCATTAAATTTAAAAGTATATTTTGCGGATAAATCAATCCTTAAATAATTTGGTAGATTTGAGGAGTTTGGAGATGTATAATTTATTGAATTGGTGCTTTCATTAATTTGGTCTAATTCATTAATTCTAGTAAATGGTTTTCCTGAATGCCAATTTCCTCCTATTGCCAATTTCAACCTTTTGTTTGTGTAACTTAAGTTTAAAGAACCAACATGCGTTATATCTTTATTGCTTGGAAATTTTTTATCAGAATTAAGACCATCTAAAGAAAGATTATTTTTATTGTAACTATAACTTACCCAACTTTTAAACTCATTAAATTTTTTATATACCAATAGCTCTAGACCAGAAACTTCATTAGTGCCAATTGTATCTTTAAATTGATATTGATTTTGAAAGCCTTGACTTCTGGAACTAATTCCATCAACATTTTTATAATATATATCAAGACTAGTAAAAAAATCATTCTTTTTATAATGTAATTTAGAAGAAACTTGTTGACTTGTTATTATGGGTTTAGTTGTCTCATCTGAAAGTATCCATCTTCTGTTCTCAACGCCTAGAAAATCATTTTGTAAATCTATAATTTGAGAAGTAGTTTGACTTTTTAATTCTCCTAAAAACGCTATGCTCAAGTTGTTTGAAAATTTATAATTTAAAATCATTCTTGGTTCAAATTTGAATTTTGAAAATTTTTCAAAATAGTTAATTCTTAACCCTATTTTTCCTTTAAACTTTTCTTTATTAAAATTTAATTCATTGAAAATAGAATGAGTTCTTATAACGTTTTTAATATTCCTATTAAAAAATGGGGTGTTAACATCTTCTGAGTTTGTTATCCCTGTTTCATTGAATTGGTATCCACTAAATAACTCAAGTGAGTTATTAATAAAATAATTTGAATGCAATTTTAATCCGTTTTCACTTACATTATTTTCCTGCTTCAATGTTTGGATATTATTATTGCTAAGTAAATTACTTATAGATGATGCTTGTTTATATTTTGAGTAAAATAACTGTACCTCAATTTTAAAATTCTTATTAATAATATTACTATAATCTGTACTTATAGCAAAAGTATTTTGGAGTAGGTTGTTAGGTGCAAAATTTTCTCTGCTTATTTGACTATCTTTTTTATCATATTTAAGGTTATTATTGAATTTTAAAAAATGAACTTGTAAGTTTTGATTTTTTGAAATTTCATAATAAAGAGTAGTTGAAAGATCATAAAAGTAAAATTTCTCATTTTCATAAGAAATTTTATTGTTTCTATTTATTAAATCTGTGTCTTGAAAAATTCTGTCAAAGTAATTATTGTAAGTAGGTGATTTAAAAATATCTGTAATAGAGCGTCTTGCAGAAAATTGTATTTCAGCTTTATTACTTAGCGGTATTTTCGAATGAGCATCAATACTTAATAAATTAAATCCGAAACCATTTTGAGATTTTCTAACGTTACTTTTTTTATTATTCATTTCTATAATACTAGACACGCCGTCTCCGTATTTTGCACTAGTACCATTCTTTAAGACTACAACGTCATTTATAAGATAAGGATTGAAGGGAGAGATAAGACCAAAGAAATGACCAGTTTGATACATTTTAATTCCATTCCATAAAAACAGATTTTGGTCATTTGTTCCACCTCTTGTATTTATATCTGAAATTTTTTCATTTACGGTATTAATTCCAGGAAGAGATTGTAATGATTGTAATACATCAGGATGAGTTAATCCAGGTAAAATTTCTAAATCATTTGGTTTGATAACTGTTTTACCAACAGTTTGAATAGAAATCCCCTTGGTTAAAACATTGTTTATTAAAATTTCATCCAGAAAGTTCACTTTTTTTTCAAATGTCAAAGGGGATATTACTACTTGATTATTATTTATAATAGTAAATGACATATTACTTTCTCTTTCAAGAAAGTTTAATAATTCTTCAATTAAAAGGCCCTCTTTTGGTTTTGTTATAGAAATGTTTTCTATGATTTTATTTGAATAATTAAATGTTAAAGGATATTCTTTTTCAATATTTTCAATAATATCAGATAAAAGCAATTTATCTTCTTCTTTTTGCTGTGTGAAGCATAAAGAAGAAGATAGAAGAAATGTGATTGTAACTATAAGCGTAAAGTACTTAATCATTTTTTTGTCAAAGTAATAACGTCTTTATTCTTTTTTATTGATAGGTTTAAAGGTAAAGTGATAGCTTGTAAAGCTTGATTTAAATCATCATGATTAAAAGATCCAGTAAAAAGTTCTTTTGTATTAAAATTCGTTTTTATTTCAACATTGTATTGCCTTTCGATCTCATTAAGAACAAGTTTTATTGGAACGCTTTTAAAAACACTTTTGTTATCTAACCAAAAAGGTTTTTGCGCTTCTATATTATTGAAAAATCTTATGTTTTTGTCAATCACAATAATTTTTTCACCCGCAAGTAACTCTTTATAAGTGTCATTAAAATTAACAGCAACTTTTCCTTCATAGCATATAACTTCAAAAAACTGATCTCTAGAGTTAACCTTAAACATAGTTCCTAATACTTGAATATTTCCATGCTTGGTCTTAACATTAAATTCCTTTCCTTTTTCAACTTTAAAATAAGCTTCTCCTTCTAAATTTAAATTTCTATTGTTCTTCCAGTTTAATTTTTTGTAATTGATGGAACTATTAGCGTTAAGGGTTACTTGGGAATTGTCTGGTAAAACAAAATCATTTTTTTCACCTATAGAACTAGCTATATGAGTTTCTTTAGAATAAATAGAGAAAAGTAGCCCAAAACCAACAACAAATACTGCTGCTATTTTTAAAACAAAATAGTTTCGTTTTGTATTTCTTTTCCCCTCAATTTTTAACTTAAGATTCTCTTTAATCCTAGAATATTCTTTATCAGAATCATAATTTGGCACATCAATATTTTTGATTGTATTTGATAATTTAGTCAATAATTGATAATCATCTAAAGAAGAAAATTCGAGTTCTTCATCTTTGGTTAATTCATTATCTAGCCATTTTTTTATTAAATATTCTTTTCTCATTTTAAGTGTTTTAAAATCTAAATTGACTTATATTTTGATAGCAAAATTTTCTTTGATTTTCTTTAATGCACCGTAAATTCTTTTCTCAACGGCCTTATTTGATATTCCTAATAGTAATGCAATCTCTTTATGTTTTTTGCCTTCAATTCTATTCATTAATAATGCGACTCTTTGAGCCTCAGTTAAACTAGCGAGTGCTTTTTGAATTTTTTCAGAAAACTCATTAGTTTCATATAGGAATTCTGGTGTTTCATTATTAATACTTTTGTTTTTTTTAATTTGATTAGAGTATTTAAGTACAACTTTTTCATGTACCTTTTTGTTTAGCATCATATTATTTGCAACAGTAAATAAAAAAGATTTAGCTTTACTTGGTGGTACTTTTTTGCAATTTTCCCATAATTTTATATATGCTTCTTGGACTTTATCTTCAAGTAAACTGTCAGAGCCAAACTTATAATATAAAAAGTTGTGAAGTTTCTTAGAGTTCTCTTTAAAGATTCGTTGAAACGTTATCTCATTACATGAGTTATTTTCTAATTCTATAGTTTTCAAATTAATATTTTACTAGATTTATAAAATTATATTTACCCACTAAGAATACTTAATGGGCAAATAATTAGGGGTTATTGTTTAATTTATGCTACTAATCACAATCTCTTGTTATTGTCATTTCTCCTAGTGTAGCTTCTAAGTTTAGATATGCATCGTCACTATTTAATGAACATTCAGTTACTTCCCAAGTACCATTCAATACTTGTAAAGGCGATGCAAAGTTTAACTCAAGTGAAGTTACAGTACCTGTGCTTGAAATAGACCAAGTTCCACCATAAGTTTGAGAATTAGATGTGTCTAAAGTTTCAATTGTTCCATCGTCATTAAAAGTAATGTCATGTTGAGCGTAACTTCCTGAGAAATCATTAGCTGTAACATTCCATTTACAATCCTTTAAAAAGAAACTAACATAATCACTTGGGCAAACAGTATTTCCAGTCGGTTCTACGACCTGAACATTTACATCAAAAACTTCATGTAATATATCATTCGAAAATTCTGTTTCTGCCCTTACATACAATACTTGTGGATTTGTAGTATTTGTATAAGGGAATGTTATTGGATTAATTGCATTCTCAGCATCTTCTTCTGTTTCATAATATGAAAGGTCATAATCGATACCATTACATTGGAAGGTAAAACTTAATTCAAATGATGTAATTCCATCTGTAGAATTACTATCATTGTCACTTACAAATATATCTATTTGTAAAAATGTAGTAATACAAGAAAATAAAGCTTCTAAATCAACGCAAGTCTCATCAGATGAGTTTAATATCTCTAATAACTCTTCATTATCATTAGCCGTTACAAGGCTATTATCAGATAGAATAAGGTTAATAGGGAAGTTAATTGCTATAATTTCATTATTGTTGCCACTAGCAATTGATAATAATAAATCTGTTAATTCTTCATCATTATTTACAGATGTAGTTCCAATAATTTGAAATTCAGAATTATAAGTATTAAAAGATATTGGATATTCAAAATTAGTGCACAATATATCAGAGTTATTTGATGTGCCTCTCATTGCATTATAAGTAGGAGAGTTAGCAGTTAAATTTTCAACATTCTCTACTTCTGGTTCAGTGATTATTTCATTTACTTCGTCTTGACAAGAAATACTTGTAATTAATAAAGCAAATAAAAATATCATTGCAATTTTTGCTGGTACATTTTTTAAAAAAGTTTTCATGGTTTTTGATTATTTTAAGGTTGTTACTATTAAAACAATTCATTCTATAAAATTCCTACCCTTCATTAATTTTTTATCCCAACCAACCTTCTCTATCAAGACTTCTATATTGAATAGCTTCCGCAATATGATCTGGAGAAATGTTTTCTTCACTACTTATATCTGCAATAGTTCTTGCTACTTTTAAGATTCTATCATATGCTCTTGCCGAAAGGTTTAAACGTTCCATTGCGTTTTTTAAGAGTGTTTTAGATTCGTCATTCAAATCACAATACTTTCGTATTTGTTTTACATTCATTTGTGCATTGTAATGCACATTTTCATTGTCTTTAAA
>CALIIP010000053.1 GCA_938018045.1 uncultured Flavobacteriaceae bacterium | reverse complement strand
TCGTTTAGCGATGGAATTATGGAGAGCATGTCGTTTGGTTGTAGATACAGGAATTCACACGAAGAAATGGACGCGTGAAGAAGGAATTAAATATTATACCGACAATACGCCTAATGCTGAGTTAGACGCAGTTAAAATGGTCGAGAGACACATTGTAATGCCAAGTCAAGCAACAGCCTATAAGATTGGGATGTTGAAGATTTTAGAATTGCGTAAAAAAGCAAAAGATGCTTTGGGTGATAAATTTGATATTCGTGAATTCCACGAAGTAGTTATTTCTCACGGAGCAATTCCTTTAAATGTTTTGGAAGACTTTGTAGATGAGTATATTGCGTCTAAATCTTAAGACTAAAACGTATAAATAATTTAAAGCCTCCAATCTTGGAGGCTTTTTTTATGGGTAATTCTGAAATAAATATAGAATCTAAAATGTTGATAAGTATGCAAATACTTCTTTAGTTATTTACTCCTCATTTTCTTATATTGTGAGTGATAAAAATTGCAACTATCACAAATTTAAAAACGGTAAACAGGAACAGAAATTCCTTTTATCTAGAAATATAAACCCATAAAAGAGCATTTTTGTTCTTTTATAACCAGTTGTGTTTAATGCCCAAAACAAGAAAATAACGAATAAATGAACCTAAAAAAAATACTGTTAGAAAATTATAAAAGCATTGATGAATTGGAAATCCCAATAAGTCGAATAAATGGAAGTCTGACCTTTTCGCTATTAGGTGTAAATGAAACTGGAAAATCAAGTATTTTAAAAGCAATATCATTTATTGACAAAAAAGAATTAACACATCCAATTGATTTTCATTCAACTGAGAAACCTGTAATTATTACTTTTTGCTATGAACTCGAAGTAAGTGAAAAAAAAGAACTAATCGAACATTTTAAGACAACCTATGAAGCACCTGATGCTTTTTTGAGACAACTTGAAGTAAATTCATTGGAGTTAAAGAAAGTTCTAAATAATATTAACCCTGTAACTGAAACTAAAATACAGTCTTTAGAATTTAAAAAGGAAATTATAAATAAATTTAAATTTGAAGGCGGAAAAATTGTCCCGGAAGGCGAAACGGTAAACGAAATTAATTTAACTGATTTTTTTAACACAAACTTACCAAACTATTTTTGGGATGAAATCCATTCAATAGTTTTTTGGAAATCTGAGCCTAAGTATCTTATCTCAAATTTGATAAATTTACAACAGTTTTCAGCCAATCCTAAAACAATTTCTATTCCGTTATTAAATTGTTTTGAATTAATTGGAATTACTGAAGCAGAAATTCCAAAAGAAATTCTTAAATTAAATAACCCAGCATCAATACATAACTTAGAACAAAGATTGAATGATAAAGTTACTGAACATATAAAGAAAGTATGGAATGGACATCCAATTTTGATTAAATTTAAAATTAACAACAATACTATTTCATTATTAGTAGAAGATGAAGGAGTAAATTACGATGCAAAAGTAACAAGTCAAAGAAGTGATGGGTTTAGGCAATTTATATCATTTTTATTAACTGTTTCGATTGAAAATTCAAACGACAAATTAAATTATACAATTCTTCTTCTTGACGAACCTGAAACTCATTTGCATCCAACTGCACAACTGAATTTAAAGGATGAATTATTGAATATAACTAAGAATAAAGATGATAATAATATTATCTTTTACGCAACACATTCAAATTACTTAATCGATAAATCGAATCTAAATAGGTCTTTTAAGGTTGTAAAATCTGAGAATGTAAAAACAATAATTGAAAGAGTATCAAAAACTCAAACGTCATACTCTGAAATAAACTTTGAAATATTTGATATTCCAACTAATGATTATCACAATGAACTTTATGGTTTCATTGAAGCAAATGATAAAACTAAATTGACTACACTTACTAAGGACAGAAAATGGATTAAAGAGCCATCAAAAACAGAAATAGACGTTTCCTTAAGTATGTACATACGTCATTCAATACATCATCCCGAAAATACAAACAATAGAAAATTTACATATGCGTCTTTAAGGAAATCAATTAATATTTTAAGGAGAATTAAAGAAGACTTATAAAGCACTAAAATACAACAACGTATAAAAATAATGCGTAGTTTAGTGCTTAATCAAAGGTTAGTACGCTTTTGTTACGTCTGTTTTCCTTCGGAAAATCCTCGCACACAAAACCGCACTAATCTTACACAACAACGTTGGTAACCATTTTAACAAACTTAATGGCAATACAAGATAAAATAACCCAAATTTGGGTAAAAGCTACAGGGAAAAAGATAAACCCGAATGATTTTGAGTGGTTAATTGGACCTATAGGAAATACAGATATAATTAAAGATAAATTCATTTTCGAATTAGCGGAAAAAGAAGATTTAGAAATTCAAAAAAACTTGCCAAATTCTGGACTTCTCGAACGAATGGAACAAATCGGAATTTCAGACCAAGACAAAAATCGTTTAAACGACAAAGTTGCTGACTTTTACGAAAACACCTCAAACTATGACTTTGAAGTTTGGTCTGAATGGAAAGGTGTTTTTAAACCTTTTGGTAAACTTCTTTACTTGATATTTAGTAAACGACTTCAACAACTGAATTTACCACTGAATTCTATAGAGACTGCAAAAGGTCTGAAAAGTGAAATAATTAAACTGAAGGATAAGAAAACAAAGGAAACCAAATGGACTATTTGGTATAGAACAATAAAAAGTACAAACAATGTAATTTATTCAGGAATTTACACAACTTGTAAAAATCCGAATTACGAAAAACCACTTCTAAAAGTTATATTCCCACTACCAAATGGAAATGCTTCTGTGGTTATGACAGAAAAAGTTGAGAAAGATGGTTCTCTTCTACTCTGCTCTGATGGAAAAAAATTTGGAGACAATGGGTTCTACTTTACATTGACAAATGAAAAGGGAGAATATTGGGCAAGATTTGTTAAGTCAATGCACGAATGGATTAGAGTTTATGAAGATGATGAAAATGTTTTGAGAGCCGACCATAATCTAAATTTTTATGGAATTCGTTTTCTGAATTTACATTATAGAATGAATAAAAAAACGGTTGCTAACACCGTATAAAATTAATTACTAGTTTTAGCCTACTTACGAAAATCCTCGCAAATTTTCTATTCAGTTTTATTCCTTAAACACTTTTACAATAATACTAATTAATGTAACTTTCGGCCTATCTAAAGATGAAAGTTATGCCAGCAAATAAAATGCTAGATTATATAAAAGAAGTAATAGGAAATATGCCAACAAGTTGGTTGCGTTTAACTACACATCGACTCGATATATATGAAGAGAAACTAGCCAAAACTCAATTTTTAGATGAGTTTGAAAATTTATATGCAAACAATAACTTTGAAGTATCGGCACTTAATGAACTTCCGACTGCTTACGATTATATTCGCTTAGGTCATCCATTGTCTTGTGTATTAGAATGGGGAATTGCAAAATTAAACAGTCTAAAACCAGAAAATACAATTAGTTTTTCATCCACTACAACTCCTATTTTAGCAATTCTTAGAAAAAATTTATTAGACCATAAAAACACCCAAATTATTTATACAGATTCATTACCAACATCTTTCGATGTCGATGTGATAAGAAGTGTGTATGGTTACCAATTTGATGTAAAAAAAATTGAGAATGTGTCTGAGATTTCTGAGTTTGACGGAAGTACTATTTTCATTTCTGAAAAAGATAAAATTTTTGCAAATGATCTCAATTCAACTATTGATTTTTATGTCAACACCTATGAAAATCTTGGAAGTGTTTTATTAGTCAACGGTAAACAAAACGAATCATATATTTCTGAAATTCAGCATGTACGAAGAAGAGAAACTATCGCGATGACACCATCCAATTGTCTTGTTGCCTTAAAATCATTGTCTGAGCAATCTTCTTTGGAGTTAGCCAGAAGCAATGTGAAGGCTGACAAAACATCGGTCTTAAAATCTATAAAGAGTATTACTGGTGCACCTACTAATGCACTTGTAGGTTCTAGTGGATTATCGATTCAATATGCCATTATGATGGGTCTTGTACACGATGCTCAAGAAAATTACAAAGGAAAAGCAATCAAATTTGTTGTTCCACCAAATTGTTATGGAGGAACCAATGACCAAGCAAGACGTGTTGCTGCTTGTATTGAAAATGTTGAAGTAGTTGATTTACCAGTAGATGGAGATAACGATATGGTGCAAAGTGTTGAGACCGTTTTGGATAAAATTGCAAAAGAAGATGCAATTCCATATATCATTGCTGAAATACCAACAAACCCTAGAGTAGAGGTTCCAGATTTGATACAATTAAAAAAGGCTTTGTCTAAAGAACGTAGAACTGCTACTGGAGAAATAGCAATAGATCCTGTTTTTATTTTGGACCAAACGTTTTGTCCTAATGTATTTTTCTTAGGAGAAGGAGAGATACTATCTACCGTTAGAGCCATTTCATATGCAAGTGGATCGAAGTTTCCAAGTGGAGGATTATGTACTGCAGGTTATTGTGTAGGAAATAAAAAAGCGGAAGCATTGATGGGTAAAATTGAATTACATCTTGGACTTTGCGACAATGAAGCTACAGATCTTCAATATGAAATTTTGGCAAAGCAATTACCTTCTATGAATCAGCGAATTCAGGATGCTTATATCAATACACGTGAATTTGTAAATTATATCCATGAAATTTTACCAGCCGCAAAAATTAATTTTGTTTCTGAAGAGTTGGCAGATCAAGGGTTTACACCTTCCGTATTTTCATTAGATCTTCCTACCAAAGGAACAACTACTGAAGAAAAAGAAACTTATAAAAGAGAACTAAATCACACCTTAATCAACTTGATGATTACTGAAATTCCTAATGAAAGTAAGTACTGTGTAAGTTATGGACAGTTAAAAGGATGTTACTGGACAATTCCAGCAACATCTACTCAAGGAACTACTAAAGAAGGCGATAAAGATTATATTGCTCGTGTAGCTCTTTCAGCCAATATGGACGTTGAACGTCATAAAAAAGTCTTTTTAGATTTTGTTGAAAAGCACTTGAAATAAAATGAATACAGTCCGTTTAACAAATACTTCAAATCCATATTTTTCACAAGCATGGGAAATATATTTAGAAGCTTTTCCTAAAAATGAGAGAAAAACATTAGATGCTCAGACTAAATTGATGAGTAATCCTTTGTATCATTATGACATAATAATTGTTGATGATAAGTTGATAGGATTTATTTTATGGTGGAATTTAGATTCGCTCCGTTTTATAGATCATTTTGCAACTGCAAAGTCACAAAGAAATAAAGGGTATGGAAGGTTAATTCTTCAAAAATTTTCGAGTAATGATGTGAAGCCTGTTTTACTAGAAGTAGAATTACCTGATTCTAACATCAATAAGCGCAGAATTAAATTTTATGAGCGAATAGGATTTAAAGTAAACCAGCACCACTATCAATTACCAGTTTATAATAAAAGTGTGCCTCCATTACAATTATATGTGATGACCTATCCAAATGCAATTTCTAAAAAAGAAGTTGAAGAATTTGTAAAAATATGTCATCCTATTGTATATAAACAATAGGAGATAATTTTTATACCTTTACAAAATCATAATTATAAGAGACCAATTAAAATATATTAAATGAAAAATTTACTTAAAATAACTTCGCTACTAATTTTAGTATTCACTTTGTCGAATTGCAATACTAAAAAAGATTCACCAGAAGAGGATAAAAGAACAAGTTTAGAACTTGTAACCGATAAAGGAACAATGGTTGTTGAATTATACAATGAAACTCCAAAACATAGAGATAATTTTTTAAAACTAGCCAAAGAAGGTGCTTATGATAGTTTGATGTTTCATCGTGTCATAAATAATTTTATGGTTCAAGCAGGAGATCCTGACAGTAAAAATGCAAAGCCGCTAGATACATTAGGAAATGGTGGATTAACGTACAAAGTTGATGCTGAGTTTAGATCAAATTTATTTCATAAAAAAGGTGTTTTAGGTGCCGCAAGAGATGGGAATCCAGAGAGAGCATCTAGTGCTATGCAGTTTTATATTGTAGACGGAACTGTAAAAAATGATAGTTTAATAGATGTAGATCAAAAGCGAATTAATACTTGGCTTGCAGAACATTTTTCTAAAATTGATCCAGTAAACAAGTCCGTTGTAGATTCTTTGCAAAAAGCAATTGATAATAAAAATGGACCAAACTATAGACGATTTAATGACAG